>JAZRKK010000049.1:0-5586 GCA_045646305.1 Acutalibacteraceae bacterium | reverse complement strand
CAGGAACAACTGATTTTGAATCAGCCTTCCTTTCTGTTGTGAAGGAGGGCGTGGTATGAGAATGTTGACTTTTGCCAAAAGAAACATAAAGGAGATTTTACGTGACCCTATCAATCTTGGTTTTGGTTTAGGGTTTCCCTTGATTTTACTGCTTCTTTTAAGTGCCATACAGGCAAATGTACCGGTGAATCTTTTTGAAATTGACACACTTACTCCGGGAATTACCGTGTTCGGTTTGTCCTTTATGACACTTTTTTCCGCAACGCTTGTGGCAAAAGACCGTGAAAGCGCTTTGCTGCAGAGATTATACACAACTCCGCTTACAAGCTTTGACTTTATACTTGGCTATATGCTGCCGCTTTTGCCTATTGCTGTCGGACAGACAGTTATATGCTATCTTTTTGCAATACCTTTGGGATTGTCTGTGAGCATAAATATTATCTGTGCCATAATCGGGATAATACCTATGGCAATATTCAACATTGCTTTGGGTCTTTTATGCGGTAGTATTTTAGGTGTGAAACAAGTCGGTGGTATTTGCGGCGCATTGCTTACCAATCTCTCTGCATGGCTTTCAGGAGTATGGTTTGATTTGAAGCTTGTGGGAGGCTTTTTTGAAAAATTAGCAGGAGCTTTGCCATTTTTTCACGCAGTAGAAATGGAAAAAGCTTTGTTCAGCGGAAGCTATGAACTTACTTTTAGTCATATTCTTCCCATTTTTCTTTACAGTGTATTTATTACTGCGGCAAGCGTGTTCTGCTTCCTCAAACAAATGAAAAAACAATAAGGATTTGAAGTGATGAAATACAAACTGATTATCGATAAAAATTCAGACGAAGAAATAATCGCAATAGTTCATACACCATCTTTTCTTACCGAGCAGATAGAAAATCTTGTATGCAGTTATTCGGGTACAGACAGCATTATGGGATACAGAGATGATAAGATGAGAAAATTGACATTTTCAGAAATAGAATGCATTACTGTTATTGAAAAGAAAGTAATTGCTATTGATACTAACTGCAACAACTATACACTCAAGGAAAGGCTCTATGAGTTGGAAAATATTTTGCCCTCTTATTTTATACGTATTAACAAATCCACCCTCGCAAACGAACACCGCATTCTGCAATTTGATGCGGTATTCAGTGGCGGTGTTGATGCTGTATTTCAATGTGGCTATCGTGATTATGTTTCAAGACGTTGTTTTTCACAGATAAGAAGGAGGTATGAAGGAATATGAAAAAGTTTGTTTCAGAATTCTTCCGACGAGGTTTAGTGGCCTGTGGCTTTGGACCAATAGTTTTAGCAATTGTATATATGATATTGCATCAGACAGCAAATGTTCAAACTCTGACTGTAAGTCAAGTTTGTATTGGCATCTTCTCGATAACCTTACTCAGCTTTATTGCAGGCGGTATGAATGCTGTTTATCAAATTGAACGATTGCCCTTGATGATTGCAATTCTTATTCATGGCGTTGTCTTATATGTCAGCTATTTAGTCACTTATATTCTCAATGATTGGCTTGAATGGGGCCTGACACCGATTTTAGTTTTTACCGGCATTTTTATTGTTACTTACTTCGTGATTTGGGCAATTATTTATTCCATAATCAGAAGAAATACAAAGCAGCTCAATAAAATTCTTAAAGAAAAACAACAAGCAAGGGAGAATGTGTAGAATACTATGTTTGAAGCCGGTTTTACTTATACTTTGAGTAAATCCCTTGTGAACACTCGCACCACCTAAGTACAATGGTTTTGATACAAACTATTGTACTTTTTTATTTTTATGGTATAATCTATCTACGAAATCATTAGGAGGGTTTATATATGGCACTAATTAAATGTCCTGAATGTGAAAAAGAAGTATCTGATAGAGCTAATGCTTGTATACATTGTGGTTTTCCGCTAGCGCAGACTAAAAGCGAGTTAATAGTTCGGGGAAAACGAACTGGTGATGCCATTATAAAACATATATATTTTTTGTATAGCGATGGTGATTTGTTCGATGAAGTTTTGCCTGGAGAAGTAAAACGATATATTATAAACCAACCAATAAAATTAATTCTTGGTCATAAAAAAGGTGGGTTTATTTATTCTGCTGTACGTGATTCTGACCCAGTTGTTGTCGAACCTGGAAAAGTTACTCGTCTTGAGGCTTCAGTAGGGCAAGGGTTTATGCCTAAATATTTATTGTCTGAAGTGGATGTTATTGATAGTGAATAATCTTATCAATTACCCTAAGTACAACTTAGGTAATACAGCCGAAATCCCTTGATTTATAGGGGTTTCGGTCTTTTTTACACCTCAACGCACTCTGAAAATGAGTGCTTTTTTCATTTTTACGGCAGTTGCGTAAGTGTAAAAGTTTTACGGAGTATGCAAAAGTTTTACGGAGTATAAATTTGTTCGTACAAAATTTTAAATAGTTTTACGGAGTATGTTAAAGTTTTACGGAGTATAAAAATCACCACCCCTGCCACTTTCAACAGTGAAAATAGTTTTACATTTTTGTTGGAGTGGATGAAATGTTGTTTCGTTCGTATTTTGGGACTGAAGAAAAAATAATATTGTAAAATTCATATATGGTATGATATAATGTATATATGCAAATATCCAATTGAGAAAGAAGGCTTTTTATGTTTGGAACTTCTGAAACACTAATCATTGTATACAAAGATGAAATGTTAGCAAACCAAATGAAAAAACTCATCGAAACAAAAGATGATTTAGAAAACTCTATTACTGGTACCACTGACCGCTCAATCAATGTTGTATCTTGGTCAGAAAAAATATGGCTTGATAACAAAAAAGCTGGAAACATAACATCTAAAGTTTTATTTTTAGGTAACATCAAAGGCGTTGATAAATTAATTCCTGTTATAGATGTCAAGTATGACCAGTTTGGTATTCGTTACGGTTGGGGTGGAAATCAAGCAGTTATATATGCTGAACCAAATGAAATAAAGGCAGTGGATAGTTACCTCGACTTCTATGAAAAACTTGAAAAATCAGCAGTTCCACAGACAATCAAAAATATTATTAAACCTAAATCATTGGCAGAAGAGGACATTTCGGTTGATAGAACGGTATTAGTGGGAACTGCGGATGGAGAAAACCACGCAGAAGAACCAACTGATGCAAAAGCTAATTTTATTGACAAAAGCAAAGAGTTCTTCAAAAAAGCAAAAATTAAACTTGAAGAAGGATATACAGATTTCTCAAAGAAAGCACAAGAGTTTACCGAAGAAAATTTCAAGAACAAGAAAGCAATGGAACAGCAAATGTTATTTTATGGTGTCGTTCAATTATATAACAATGACCTTGAAACCTTTATGAAATCATAAGGAAGATGCATATGCAAAAGAAAACTGAAATTCAACAAGGTTGGGAGTTCATGGCTCAGCTTATGGGCGTTGATTTAGCAGCCCAAAGTGCGTTTATTGAATATATGAATGTGGCGAATCAAAATGAATCAATCGCCAACATTAACCTACATATAGACCAAATCAATAATGCTATCGATTTATTAGCAAGAAACATCAATGAACACCCTAGTTTGAATCTTGGCGTTGAACAATTTAAAGGCTTTGTTGCCGAGGAATTTCACGCAGGAACATTCAACATTGATGCAATCAGACAACGTTCTGAACACAGAGCATTCACTTTGCAAGAAACCGGATACGGAAGTGTTGACATTGATACAAACTTTGGGAAGTCATATAGTTTGAAGTATGCAAATCTTCCCCAAGATGCTGAAAGATATCAGTCTTTTGTAAACCCTGAAACTCGTGCCCCAAAGTACGAAAATCAAGAAAGACTTATTGCTGCTGAACAAATTGATGAAGCAAAACGGTGGGCTGAAAGACGTGCTAACAAAGATATGTTTAATCGCCCTGATGTGGCAGAAGCGCACCGAGACACTTCTGAGCATTTAGTTGGACAAATATCTGATGATGAAGGTATAAGTTCACAAAAGCTATCCATAAACGAATCAAAAAAAATCGCACGTGAAGCAAAAAATGGTGGCTTTGATCCCGAAAAACATGGTATAACCAAAGAAGAATATCTTGCTGAAATTAGAGCTGACTACTTAAATCAGGCACTTAAAGCAGGATTAACTGCAGCAGCAATCACCGCAATAACTCAACTTGTTCCCGAATTATATAAAGCTATTGACTACTTAATAAAACATGGCGAGATTGACATTAAACAACTCAAACACTCTGGCAAAACTATCATCTCTGCCGGTGGTGAATCATTCTTGCGAGGTTCTATCGCTTTTGGTGTGCAAGTTGCTATTCAAGAAGGACTCCTCGGTGAAGCTTTGAAAGGTGCTACTCCTTCCGTCGTTGGTGCCGTAGTTTCAATCGTGCTTGGAACAGTCAAAAATAGTTTGTTAGTTGCGGCAGGTAAAATGACAAAAAAAGAAATGGGCATTAAGTTTGTTGACAGTTTATTCATCACTTCCGGTTATTTAATTAGCGGAGTCATGGCACAGGCTCTGTTTCCAGAACTTCCGGGTATAGCATTCGCCTTAGGAAGTTTACTTGGATGCGCAATAGCAGTGGTATATAATATAGGTAAAAACAAACTCATCTCATTCTGTGTTGAAACCGGTTTTACTTGTTTTGGTTTAGTTGAACAAAACTACCAATTGCCTGATAATGTGCTTAATGAAATGGGTATTACTACAGCTAAAATTGGTAGATCAAATATTACGACTACGCAAGTAACTAAAGCAACTTCAAACGATATTATAGGAAGAACTCCCTACGAAACAGTTAATCTTACTGTCCTTCGCAGAGGTGTAATTGGAGTTAACAAAATAGGATATGTTTTGGCATAAAACAATACTCAAAGATTCTCCCCCACTAAATAACATTTAAGTAGTGGTGTTTATATGTTATTCAAACAATATGTATAAAAAACCAATGACAAGGTCTATCAAGGTTTTTTGCATAACTTTTCCTTATAGGAAAAATGATAAAAAAACACATAAGAAAAAGTTATGCAATACATACTGATACACCTTGCACATAGTCTCAAAACTGATGGTTATTCATAACAAAAATCTGTAAAGTAAAATCCATTGTAATAAAGTCCGCCTCTATGATATAATTAAAATGTGGAAAGAAGTTAAAGAGATCTTCACAGCGAAAGTTGTGGAGATTTTTTATACTCTCTTGATTGTAATATCTGCGGATAAATTTATGACCTTCTTCCCCTGCTTTACTGCCAAATATTCAAACTCCCACGCCCCTGATGACGGATGTGTTACATAAGTTACGACAGTGTCAGCCTGTTTCAGCATCCATTTATGCGCATTTTAGTGTACTTTCAATATCTTTCGTCACTATTACTAGTTTTTCACCACTTCTTTTGTGCAATATCTCTGTGCTGTCAATTGATTTTCTTTCAAAAATAAGTATAATTAATTCTCGGTAACAAAATATTTTATAGCAATATACACAGAGGTACTTATGCAAAACTACATTCAATTACTTGGTCACGCAATCGGTTTTATTTCAGTCGCTTTATTCTTTTTCTCTTATCAGCGCAAACAAAAAAGTGAGATAAT
>JAZRKK010000048.1:0-4801 GCA_045646305.1 Acutalibacteraceae bacterium | reverse complement strand
GGTACAAAGGCTCACTACGTATGCGAATGCGGTAAGCTTTATGCTGATGCAGAAGGTAAGACCGAAGTAACAGCAGAAGAACTCGTAATTGCTAAGCTCGTTAAGGAAGAAGTTAAGGACGAGGGAGCTAAAGATGAAGCTGTTAAGGATGAAGCAGCTAAGGACGAAGCAGCTAAGGATGAAACAGTTAAGACTGAAACTCCTAAGGCTGAAGGCGACAAGAGCGACAAAGCACCAGCTACTGGTGAAAGCGTTGCTTCTGTAGCAGCAGTTGCAGCTCTTATGGGCGCAGCATTTGTTCTTTATCGCAAAGCTAAAAGATAATTCTTTAACGAATTTCTAGTCTAAATTTTATAGCACTCACCATAGAAATATGGTGAGTGCTTTCTTTTTTTTGATTTTAATTTCTTTTATCTTTACAAATTAAAACAAATGTGGTATCATACATGTAGTGTTTTGAAATATCAAAACCACAAGAAAGGGGATTAATTATGAAAATGATCTACAACGTAGAGGACAAGCCTAAGTTTTCACAAATGCTTGTCTTTGCATTCCAACAGCTCTTAGCAATTTTGGCAGCTACAATTGCTGTACCTATGATTATAGGTAATGGCATGAGTGTTGCGGCTGCACTTTTTGGTGCAGGTATAGGTACTCTTATTTATGTGTTATTCACTAAGGGTCAAAGCCCTGTATTTTTGGGTTCTTCATTCGCATTTTTGGGCTCTATGGGCGCAGCTTTTGCAGGCGCTGTTTCTGCACAGGCAGGTTTTGCCGGTTTGATTATCGGTGCTGCGTTAGCAGGTTTTGTTTATGTTATTATTGCACTTATAGTTAAATTTGCAGGCGTTAACTGGCTTAACAAACTTATGCCAGCAGTTGTTATCGGACCTACTGTTGCTATAATCGGTTTGTCACTTGCAGGTAACGCAATTGGCGATTTACAAAAAGGCGATGTTGAAGGCGGCTCGGTTTATGTTGCTTTAATTTGTGGTTTGGTTACATTTTTTGTTGTAACACTTTGCTCAACTTATGGCAAAAAGATGGCAAAACTTATTCCATTTATCATTGGTATACTCGCAGGCTATGTTGTAGCTGCAATATTCACAGTTATTGGTATCGTAACCGATAATACAGCGTTGATGATAATCAACTTTGAACCAATTAAAGCTTTGTGGGCAGATGGCGTTACATTTGGCACATTTGTATCAGTTCCTGAATTTTCATTCTTAACAGCTATGAAGGGTGTTAAAGAAATCGATGGCGCTTATATCGGTACAATCGCAGCAGCTTACATTCCTGTTGCATTCGTTGTATTTGCTGAACACGTAGCTGACCACAAAAATATTTCTTCAATCATCGAACGTGACTTACTTGAAAAACCAGGTCTACACAGAACACTTTTGGGTGATGGCGTAGGTTCAATTGTTGGCGCATTCTTTGGTGGTTGTCCTAACACAACATACGGTGAATCTGTTGCTTGTGTTGCTATTACAAGAAACGCATCTGTTGTAACAATCATTTGCACAGCAATTATGGCTATCGTTGTTTCATTTATCGCTCCTGTAATTGCATTCTTGGATTCTATCCCAGCTTGTGTAATGGGCGGCGTATGTATGTCACTTTATGGCTTTATCGCAGTAAGTGGTCTTAAAATGTTACAACCTGTTGATCTTAACAAAAACCGCAACCTCTTTGTTGCATCTGTTATCTTGATTGCAGGTATTGGTGGCTTGTCACTTTCATTTGGTAAAGTAACAATTACTACAATCGCTTGTGCTCTTATTTTAGGTATCATCACAAACATCATTCTTGGTCGCAAGAGCGATGAAACCGAAGAATAATTAAGTAGAATAATAGCTAATTTAAGCACCTGTTGTACATTACAACAGGTGCTTATTCTATTATAATATGTATAAAAATATGATTATATACTATATGTAGTTGTTGCTTAGCACAAGGGCCAAAATGGCAATTTTGGAAGGTTTACCAATTCTTTTGACATATTTTGACATTTAACCCCTGTAAAACAATGGTTACAACTTTGTAACCATTTGAAAATACCTATTTTTTAGTCATATTGCACAAAAACACGCCTTTTTATATGTTTGACATAGTTAAAAAAATGTGGTATACTATCATCCGTTGGCGCTAATTTGCCATACATTATAATTATGAAAAACTTTTAAAAAGGAGTAGTTAGATGCTTAGATTTAATAAAAGCGGTTCAGCTTTTGCGTTTTTTGCAAAAACACGTATGCCGCTTGTGGCAATGCTTTTGATTGCCGCTATCTGTGCAGCGACCTTACTTTTTGGTACAGTAAATACATTCACCGTAACAGATGGTGAAAAGACACATAAGGTACAAACACTTTCTAGTGATGTTAACAATGCAATTACAGTAGCAGGATTTAGTACTGACAAATACAGAGTTTTAAGTGTAAGCGCATCAGACAACATTACAAATATTTCATTGGCATACACATTCCCAGTATACATCACAAGTGGTGATGATACTAAAACTGTAAATGCAACAGAAATGACCGTTGGTCAAATTCTTAGTGAAGCAGGATATAACGTAGATGCATACGACATGGTTGAACCTTCACTCGATACTGTTGTAAGCGATACAGCTTATATTGACTATACAAACATTGACTATGTTAGTGGTAGTTATACCGAAGTAATACCTTGCACAGTAAAAACTGTTTATTCAAAAACAATGGAAGAGGGAACAAAAACCCTTAAAGCAGGTATTGATGGCGAACAGCAGGTAAATTACACATCTAAGATTGTAAACGGCGTTACAGTTGAAACTGTTGTTGATAGTTGCGTTGTTTTGAGCGCTCCTGTAAATGGTACTGAAACTGTAGGTACTAAAAAGAAGACTGCAGCAGTAACCACAAGTGAAAATGTAAAATCAATTTCTACACTTCAAGAGCCTTTTACAATTGAGCTTGATGCAAAGGGTAATCCTGTTAGCTTTAAAAAGCATATAACAGTTCAGGCAACAGCATACACCTATACAGGTAATAATTGCTCAACAGGTGTTGCGCCACAGCCTGGTTATATTGCGGTTAACCCAAATGTTATTCCTTATGGAACAAAAATGTATATCAAGTCTAGTGATGGTAGTTACATTTACGGATATGCAGTAGCGGCTGACACAGGAGGATTTATAAATTCACGCCCTAACAATGTTGACTTGTTTATGTCAAGTAAAGCAGCTTGTACAGCATTTGGCCGCAGAAACGTAGAAATTTATATATTAGAGTAATATAAAAAGGAAGGATTTAAAAATCCTTCCTTTCTTTTATATTATATAGTTTTAAAACATTTTCGCTAAGTATCATTTGGCGTTCATCATCAGTAAGAGGTAAAGCCATAAAACGTTCTAGTTCAATATCGGGAGAAAATACGGGAAAATCCGAACCAAACAAAACACGATCTGCGCCATAAGCGCGGATTATTTCGGTGGCACGTTCTATTGATAACTCATACAGACTTGAGGATGAGTCGACATAAAAGTTTTTATAATGCGAAAGTTTTTCTACAGCCTCATCCCAAACTGACCAACCGCCCAAATGCGCCCCAACTATGGTGAGATTTTTGTACACATCTAAAACGGGAACTAAACGGTTAGGGTTTGAGTAGTCGTATCGATAATCACCTGTGTGCATTAATATAGGTATATTTTCATTTTCACATAGTTCGTATATTTTAAGGCAGCGATAATCATCGATTGCGAATTTTTGAATGTCGGCGTGTAATTTAACACCATGGAGCCCTAATTCTTTAATATGCTCTAAATCGCCTTTTAAATCGTCACTATCGGGATGTAAGGTGCCAAGACCTATTAAGGTGTTAGGGTGGTTGGAAACCTCGCTAGCGATAAATTCATTGATACTTTTAACTTGATGAGGTGTAGTAGCAACCGATTGCACAACAAAACGGTCTATACCCGCGTTTTTGCCAATGCTTAGCAAAGAGTTTACAGTTCCGTCACCGAGAGCTGTCATATCGTAAAACCTGCCGGTACTTTGAACGGCAGGTTTTGCAATTTTTTCGGGATATATATGACAATGTGAATCGATAACGGTAAATTTGTTATCTATCATATCATTTACTCCTCAAGGCCCAAGCGCTTTGCGGCATCCTCGCGCATTTTGTATTTAAGGATTTTGCCGGCAGCATTCATTGGGAATGAATTTACGAATTCGATATAGCGTGGCACCTTGTGACGAGCCATGTGGTCAGAAATGTATTGTTTCATTTCATCCTCAGTCATTGTTTCGCCTTCTTTTAAGATGATACAAGCCATAATTTCCTCGCCATAGCGTTTATCAGGCACGCCAATAACCTGAACATCTTGAACCTTGTCACAGGTATAAATAAATTCTTCGATTTCTTTTGGATAGATGTTTTCGCCACCACGGATAATCATGTCTTTAAGACGGCCTGTAATATTGTAATTACCTTCAGGTGTGCGACAAGCAAGGTCGCCTGTGTGAAGCCAACCATCTTCATCAATGGCAGCAGCGGTAGCCAAAGGCATTTTGTAGTAGCCTTTCATCAAGTTGTATCCACGAGCTACAAATTCACCATTTACGCCATCAGGACAATCTTCGCCAGTTTCAGGGTCAACGATTTTACACTCAACATTGGCAAATGCGCTACCAACAGTCTCAGTACGAACTTCTAAAGAATCGTAATAACTACTCATAGTACATCCTGGACTAGCCTCGGTTTGACCATAAACAGATACGATTTCTTTCATATTCATAACTTCTGTTGCTTTTTT
>JAZRKK010000047.1:0-27137 GCA_045646305.1 Acutalibacteraceae bacterium | reverse complement strand
CTTGCTCGTCAGGTTGGCGTTCCTTACATCGTTGTATTCATGAACAAGACTGACCTTGTTGACGATGAAGAGCTTCTCGAACTCGTTGAAATGGAAATCCGTGAGACACTTGACAAGTATGAATTCCCAGGCGATGATACTCCAATCATCAAGGGTTCTGCTTTCCAGGCTCTCGATTCAGCTGCTACTGATCCAGCAGATCCAATTTATGCTCCTATTGCTGAGCTTATGGATGCTGTTGACAGCTATATCCCAACACCTGACCGTAAGGCTGACATGCCATTCCTTATGCCTGTTGAAGACGTTATGACTATTTCTGGTCGTGGTACTGTTGTTACAGGTCGTGTTGAACGTGGTCAGCTCCATGCTGGTGACGAAGTTGAAATTATCGGTCTTACAGAAGAACGCGCTAAGACTGTTGTAACTTCAATGGAAATGTTCCGTAAAACTCTTGATTACTGTGAAGCTGGCGATAACGTTGGTGCACTTCTCCGTGGCGTAGGCCGTGAAGAAATCGAACGTGGTCAAGTTCTCTGTAAACCAGGTTCAATCAACCCTCACACCAAGTTCCATGGTCAAGTTTACGTATTGAGCAAGGATGAAGGCGGTCGTCATACTCCTTTCTTCAACAACTATCGTCCACAGTTCTACTTCAGAACAACTGACGTTACTGGTGTTGTAGGTCTTCCAGCTGGTACTGAAATGTGCATGCCTGGCGATAACGTAGAAATGGATGTTGAACTCATCACTCCTATCGCTATCGAAGAAGGTCTCCGTTTCGCTATCCGTGAAGGCGGTCGTACCGTTGGTTCAGGCGTTGTTACAGCTATCAACGACTAATCCAATCTTTGATATCTATTAAATTAAACCCAAGGTTTGTAAAAACCTTGGGTTTTTCTTTTTTATGTACAATATTACCTTTTTCTACATGACTTTTTGACAAATAAAATATTTTTTAGTTCAAATATCATAAAAATTATTAATTTTTTGTGTAAAATATATATATATTTTATTGACAAGATATACAAATTACTGTATAATAAAATCACATTTATATGCAATTGTGGATGATTATGTCCGATGCGTAAAATGGTTTTTGAAAAAAACTAATTTTAAAGCCTTTTTTCTTCTTAAAAAGCATTATTTTTAGTTGTTTTCAAAGTAGTTAATAAAAAATTATAAAACAGAAAGGATGAATGTTATGAGCAAGAAAATTATGCGATGCTTGTCAGTTCTTTTGGCGGTATCTATTTTATTTTCAGGAATTTCCTTGCAAATAACCACAGCGTATGCAGATGAAGTTGCTGATGACACAGTCGCAACAGATGCTGAAGAGGTAGTAAGCACCGATTCAGAACTTATTGACTATGTTGAGTACACAACAAAACATGGTATAACCAATAAGGCAACATCTGAGATAGTAATTCCTCTTGATGCGTACGTTGCTGACGGTGCTGATATCACCGTTGAAGAAAATGTGCTTAATTGGCAGTCTGGAGAGGGTACTGTTACTTGGAGTTTTGATGTTGCGCAAACAGCTGTTTACAACCTTCAAATTTCTTGGAAACCAGGTAATAGTGGTATTAACCCTGAGTTTTCTATTTTGATTGATGATGTATGTCCATTTGATGAGGCAGAAAACATTGAACTTGATAGATTGTGGAAAGATGTTGCTGATGAAGCCCGCAAGGACGTTCAGGGTAACGAATATGCTCAAGAACAGGTTGAAATTGATGATGTGATTTCAACAACTGTTATGGATAGCGAAGGAGCAACAGTAGGTCCATTTGAATTTGCACTTACTGAAGGTACACACACCTTTACTATTTCAAATCCTGAACAGAGCATTAATATTCATCAGATAGTTTTCTCAAAACCTGAAGAGGTAAAGAGTTATAAAGATGTTTCAGCTTCTTATGATGTTAAGGATTTAGATGCAGAAGTTATCACTATCGAAGGTGAAGCTGCTGATGTTAAATCTTCAAACTCAATTATTCCAAAATCTAATAACAGTGATGCTGGTATGTCACCAAGCCATAAGTATCTTACAAAGATAAACTTTATCGGTGGTACATCATGGCAGTCATCAGGTAGTAGAATAGAATGGAACTTTGATGTTGAAAAATCTGGTTACTATTACCTTAATATGCGTTATAAACAGAGTGAGCTTGTAAACGGCGAAAGTTGGCGTTGGCTCAAGATAGATGGTGAAACTCCATTTGCAGAGGCTAAATCACTTAAGTTCCCATACGGAACCAAGTGGGAGTACTACACCTTTGCAGATAGCAAGGAAAATCCATATTTCTTCTATCTTGAAGAAGGCTCGCACACCATTTCACTGGAAGTAACAGTAGGTGAGATGTCTGAGTATTTCTATGAGCTTTCTAAGATCGTAGAGATTCTTGGTGACGAATACATAAAGATAGTTATGATCACCAGTGAAGAACCAGATGTAAGTCGTGACTATGACCTTGACAAACAAATCCCTGATTTCCTTGATACACTTACTGATTGTAGTAAACGACTTGGTGAGCTTACCGTGAAAATGACAAAGGGAACAGGTCAAGCTTCACAGGCAGTTTCTGCTATGAAGAATATGAAGCGTGTACTTGATAATATGATCAAGAGTCCTTTCATTGCTCAGCAATATGTAAAAGACTATTACACAAACTATACTTCTATTGGTTCATGGCTTTACGATATGATCAGAATGCCACTTGCTGTTGACCAAATTCAGTTGGTACCAGCTGGCAGTGATTATATTGATAACGATGCAAATTTCTTTGAACAGTTTGCTTACGATACTGTTCGTCTTATTTCATCCTTTACTAATGATTATTCGCTTACAAGTGCTGATAAAGATGATGAGAACACCATCCGTCTTTGGGTAAACTGGGGTCAGGATCAGGCAGCTGCTCTTAACTCACTTATCCAAGATTCATTTACAAACTGTAAGGATGGCGAGTACTACTACAATGGTAAACCTATTAACGTTCAGGTTGAAATTGTTAATGCTTCACTTATAAATGGTATTTTGGCAGGCAACTATCCTGACATGGCGCTTCAGATGGCTCGTACCGAACCTGTAAACTTGGGTATACGTGGTGCGCTTTACGAACTTAATAAGTTCGATGATTTTAAAGAAGTGCTCGGAAACTTCCAGGATGGCGCTGAGGTTCCATATACTTATGCAGGTAACACTTATGCATTGCCTGATACTCAGAACTTTATGCTTATGTTCTATCGTAGTGATGTATTGGAAGAATTAGGACTCGAAGTTCCACAAACTTGGGAAGAATTCTTGTACTGCGCTACTATTATTCAGCGTAACAACATGAGCGTTTATGTTCCATTTACACAGATTACAACTTCTACAACAGTTAACCAAGGTATTGGTAACCTTCATATTTTCCCAACTCTCATGTGGCAGCACGGTCTTTCAATTTATAATGAAGAAGGAAATGCTACTGCAATCAATGAAAAGAGTGCTTTGAAGGTATTCGAACAATGGACTGATTTCTATCTTAAATATGACTTCTATAAAGAAGCTGACTTCTACAACCGTATGCGTGTAGGTGTAATGCCACTTGGTATTGCTCCATATACCACATATATGCAGTTCTACGCTACCGCTCCTGAAATTCGCGGCAGATGGAATATCGCATTAGTTCCAGGTACTGAAGCAGAAGATGGAACAATCAATCGTTCTGTTGCAGGTTCTGGTACAGGTTGTACAATTATTAAAAAGTCTACAAAACATGACCAAGCTTGGCAGTTCCTTAAATGGTGGACATCTGCTGAAACTCAAAAGAGATATAACAACAACTTGCAATCACTACTTGGTATGATTGGTCGTACAGCTGTATCTAACGTTGAAGCATTTAACAATCTTGCTTGGGATAAAGATGATCTTGTAGTTCTTAATAAACAGTGGCAACAAGTTAAAGAAGTTGGCGAAGTTCCAGGTTCTTATGATGTAACTCGTGCTATTGACCAGGCTTTCTGGACTGTTATTGAAGATGATACAAAGGTTAAAGATGCAGTTACAAAATGGTCAAAGGTTGCTGACCGTGAAATTGCTCGTAAGATAGAAGAATATAAATAAGGAGGGGAGAGCGTACTATGTTAAAAAATAAAAGCGGCGATGTTGCGGTAATGCCAGCAGCATCCAAAAAGTTAAGTAAAGCTTCTAAAGATAAAATCATAACTGAGCATATACCAATGCTTATAATGCTAGCTCCCTTCTTGATTTTCTTCTTTGTATTCACTATTTTGCCAATATTCTCATCAATCGTTTTGAGTTTTACCTCTTTCGATATGATCTCTACACCTAAGTTTATTGGTATTGATAACTATCGCCGAATGATTGTTGAAGATGCAACATTTGGTACAACTGCAAGAAATACAGTTGTTTTTGCTATCATTGCAGGTCCTTTGGGCTTCTTGTTTTCATTCGTACTTGCTTGGTTTGTAAACGAATTCGAACCAAAAACCCGTGCCTTCCTTTCATTCATGTTCTATGCGCCATCACTTGTTGGTAACGCATACTTTATTTGGAAGGTTGCTTTCGCGGGCGATAGCTATGGTTACATAAACAGCCTTTTGTTAACTCTCGGTATCATTACTGAGCCAATTCAGTACCTTAAAACTGAAGCATACCTTATGCCAATCATAATTATTGTACAGTTGTGGCAGAGCATGGGTGTATCATTCCTTTCTAATATATCAGGTTTGCAGAACGTAAGTCGTGATATGTATGAAGCTGGTGCTATCGATGGTATCAGAAATCGTTGGCAAGAACTTCGTTACATAACACTTCCTGCTATGCAGCCAATGCTTTTGTTTAGTGCGGTTATGCAAATTCAGAGTTCATTTAGTGCAAGTACAATCATGATTGAACTTGCTGGTTATCCAAGTAAAGGATACGCTGTTGACTCGATAGTATCACTTATGACTGATATGGCTACCGTACGTTATGAATTGGGTTATGCCTGCGCTATGTCTGTTGTTCTATTTATTATGATGGTAACAGCAAGACTTTTGGTAGGTAAGATTCTTAAAATGTTTGAAAAGTGAGGTGACTGCAGGTGAATAAAATTAAACAATATTTTGAAGACAAACGCGGCAAAAAGTCTGCAGTCAAACGCTATACTCGTTCAACTGCAGGTAACGTAGCACTTGTGTTGTTCCTCGTTGCAGGCGGTTTGTTTTCAATGCTTCCACTTATCTATTGTGTGTGTACATCACTTAAACCACTTGATGAATTGCTTATATTCCCACCAAGATTTTTCGTGCATCGTCCAACAATAGGTAACTACACCATATTGCCTGACCTTATGGCAAGTCTTAGAGTTCCGCTTTCAAGATATATATTCAACAGTGTGGTTATATCCTTTATTACTACATTTATATATATATTTATTGCTCTTATGGCGGCTTACTCTATTTCAAAAGCTTCATTCAAGGGTCGTAACGCAATATTCTGGACTATTCAGTTCGCACTTATGTTTAACTCATATACACTTGCTGTTCCACAGTACTTGATTTTCTCAGAACTCAAGTTGCTTGATACATATTGGATTTATATACTTCCTCCAATGGCATCAACAATGGGTGTATTCTTGGGCAAACAGTATATTGAGGGTTATGTTCCCGATGCATTACTTGAGGCAGCTAAAATTGACGGTGCAAACCAATTTAAAGTTTTCTGGTCAATAGTAATGCCAACAATTAAGCCAATTTGGCTTACATTATTACTTTTCACTTTCCGTGATATTTGGCAAACAGTTCCAGGTGGTAAAATCTTCTCTGAAGAACTTAAAATTTTGCCACAGGTAGTAACTCAGATTACTGCTGGCGGTATCGCTCGTTCGGGTTCTGCGATGGCAGTTACTTGTATAATGATGCTTCCACCAATACTCGTATTCCTTGTTTCACAAAGTAGTGTTGCTGAGTCAATGAGCAGCGCTGGTATTAAGGAATAAAGTTTGCTAATATTTTAAAGGAGATGAAAACAGTGAAAAAAGCATTATGTCGTCTTTTTGCTGTGATATTGGCTATATGCTTAGTAGCAGGCGCTGTGACTGCGGTTTCAGCTGCTGTTCCTGTTGATAGTTACACCTATTGGAATGGTGTTACTGCAAACGGAAAAGCCGTATATTCAAAGTCTATGTACGAGCTTGACAGAGTTATCAACCCAGCTGAGCTTGGTATTGCGCGTCTTTCAAGTATCTCGGCAATGTGTAAAGACAATGATGATAATATTTATATTCTTGATAAAGCTTCACGTATTGTTGTTTTAGACAAGGATTATAATCTTGTAACGGAAATAGGCTTAATTGATGGCTCTATTTCTTATGATAACGCTAAGGGTATTTATTATAATGATGGTGCAATTTATATTTGCAATACCGAAGGTAAAAACATCTATATGATTAATCTGGCTGGTGAATTACTTGATACAATCACTGTACCAGATTCAACCCTTATACCAGATGATTTCGAATTTAAACCTATAAAGGTTACTCGTGACTCAAACGGTTATATGTATGTTGCTAGTGAAGGCGGATTTTACGGTGCGTTGCTTTATTCACCTGAAAGAGAGTTTTTAGGCTTCTATGGTGCAAACGCAGTAAATGCAACAGTTTCTTCAGTTCTTACCAACATTTCAAACCGTTTGTTCCCAAATGTTGAAAAACATAACAACTCGGTTAAAAAGTTACCATTCTCTTTTGTTGATATAGCTGTTGATAATGAGGATTTCATTTATACAAGTAACGGTTATACTGATGGATCTACTCTTTCTAAAAAATCAATGATTAGACGCCTAAGCCCTGGTACAGGTGATAACATTCTTAAGACGAAGAGTGGTTTCGGTGATGTTAAGTTGCTCGCTGAAGATATGATGTACAAACAGGACTTTGGCGATATTGAAATTGATTCTAACGGCTACATTTACGCACTTGAGAAACTTTACGGAAAAGTTTTCATTTATGACAAAAATGCGAAAACTGTTACTGTGTTCGGTGGCGGTATGCGTATTGGTGACCAGCAGGGTACTTTTGTTGAAGCATGTGCAATGGTACTAAAAGATGATGGTAACCAAGTTTTAATTGCTGATGCTGACACAGGTTATATTACTGTATTTAAGATTAATGAATACGGTAAAATGGTTAAAAAGCTTAATTATCTTACAATCAAGGGTGATTACGACCTTGTAAAAGAAGATTGGCAGAAGGTATTAAAACAAGATTCTAACTGTCAGTTGGCTTATAGTGGTCTTGCTAATGCATATCTTGAGGAAGAAGATTATGAAAATGCGCTTTATTATGCTAAATTAGGCTATGATAAGGACACTTATGCAGTTGCATTTGAGTATGTTCGTGAAGATTTTATTAGCGATCACTTTACAATTATCTTTATAGTTTTAGTTGTTTTAGTTATAGGCGCTATTGTACTTATGTTTGTAACAAACAAGAAAAAGATAGTGTTTGTTAAAAATGAGGCATTAAGTACTATGTTCTCGGCAGCATTCCATCCTTCTAACACATTTACTGATATTAAAGAGAAACAGTTAGGTTCTGTACCGCTTTCTATAATATTGATGGTTCTTTACTATGTAGTGACTGTTCTCCAAACAATAGCTGGTGGATTTATGTTTACCAACTATGACCCTGCATCATTTAATAGTATTTTGGTGCTTGTTCGTTCAGTAGGTTTGGTTGTACTTTGGATTGTTGCTAACTGGATGATTTCTACATTGCTTGGCGGTAAAGGTAAAATGAAAGAAATTGTAATTGTTACCTGTTACAGCCTACAACCACTTATTCTTGCAGGTGTAATCCGTATTATTCTTACAAACGTATTATTACCTGTTGAAGCAAGTTTCTTGGGTATTCTCTCAACACTTGCAACTATCTATTTTGCAATTATGCTTATAAACGGTATGCTTAAGATACACGATTACTCAGTTGGTAAGTTTGTATGGACTACATTCCTTACTGTAATTGGTATGGCAATTATCGTATTCTTGCTTGTAATGCTTATAATTCTTATTCAGCAATTCGGTGCATTTGTGATAACTCTTGTAACCGAAATATTAACGATTTAAAGGAGGGTTAAATTATATGAAAAAACGTATTTTTAGTTTAATTATCTGTTTAACCCTTCTACTAGGTCTTACTGCCTGTGGTGAAGGTGAGTTTACACCTTCACAAAAGGCGTTTGACACAAATGCTGTTTCTTCTACTTTGACTGATGGTGAAGTTGTAGCACAAGATAGTAATGGTAAGTATTCAATCGTTTATGCTGCTGATTCAGCTAGCGTTAATTTGGTTGATAACGAGAGTGGCATTAGATGGGATCTTTGTCCTAAATCTGAGGGTGAAGTTCAATATAACGCTTTCGGTATACCGATCACTAGCGAACACGACTTTGTTAGATCTGCTATTGAAGTTGGTTTTATGAATCCTGGCATTAAGGGCGGTGGTGGCTCTAACCAAAGTGCTTTTAGTGCTTATGATTCTGTTGATCAAGGACGCGTAGTAGTAAAGAAAATAGACAATGGTGTTACTATTGAATATTACTTTGATGGTCAAAAAATAATGGTTCCTGTTGACTATGTGCTTGAGGATGGTTACCTAAGCATTTCGGTTGATTCAACCAAAATTCAGGAAGATTATTACCGAGTAACATTCGTGTCGTTAGCGCCATTCCTTACATCTGTTCAAAACGATACTGAAGATGCATACTTGTTTATGCCATCAGGTTCAGGCGCTTTGCTTAATGTGAATTCACATACACAACAAGGTGTTAAGTACAACGCTTTTGTTTATGGTGATGATTTCACTATGGAAGACAAATACATTCCTAGTGAGGAAAAATCAGTTCGTATGCCTGTTTATGGATATAAGTCAGGTGACAAGGGCGGCTTTGTAATCATTGATAATGCTGCTGAAACCGCACAACTTAGAACAATTATCGGCAGTACAGATTACAAGTTCTCTACAATTTATTCAACATTTATGCTTCGTGGTTATACATATCATAAGTCAAGAACATTTAAAAAGACTGAATATGGTAACGTATATCCTGAAAATATGCTTGAAGGTAAATTCTCTATACGTTTTTATCCATTAAGTGGCGAAAATGTTGATTATAACGCAATGGCAGATTTGTATCAGAAATATTTAGTCGATGAAAAAGGTCTTACCAAAACCGGTGAAGAAAAGGCTGTAAATGTTAGTCTTATCGGTGGTACACAGATTACAAAATCATTCTTAGGCGTACCTTATGAGACTGTATATGCAACAACAACTGTTGATCAGGCTAATTCAATTGTAAAAGATTTATCACAAAGTATTGATACCCTTTCAGTAAAACTAAAAGGTTTTGGTGCATCTGGTGTCGATGTTGGTAAAATTGGTGGCGACTTTACCGTTAACAGTAGTATTGGTTCTGATAAAAAACTTACAACTCTCGCTAAGCTTTGTGAAGATAGTGGTGTAGAATTGTACTACGATTATGACCTTGTAAGATTTAATTCTTCAGGTAATGGTTTCTCACATTATAGTGATTCTGTTATGAACAGCGGTATTCTTAAAGCTGAACAGTATATTACTGACAAGGCAAACCGTAGCAACCTTACCGAACAGGCATATCGTTTGCTTCGTCCAATTAGTTTTGTTGACGCAGTAAGCAACGCATTGAATCAAAATGCTAAATGGAATATCGGTGGTGTTTCACTTGAAACATTAACTTCTTACTGCTATTCTGATTATACTGATCCACATGCAACTGTTGATTTAAACGCAAGATATGGCTTTACCGCAAAAGTTGTTGAATCACTTTCTAAGGTTAAGGAAAGCAAACAAAAACTTATGGCAAGCGATGCTAACGATTATGCAGCAATGCTTTCAAGTCTTGTTGTTGATGCTCCTGTTACCTCTGATAACGGATATGCATTCTCAGAAGATGTTCCATTCTATTCAATGGTATTTAAGGGTTATGTTCCAATGACAAGTGAGTCTATTAACCTTGCTATCGAACCTAAAACAATACTTTTAGGTGCTGTTGAGAGCGGTATGGGTCTTAATTACACACTTACTAATAATTGGGAAAATACTCTTATTGATGCATATTATCCTTACTTCTTCAGTACAAAATACGAAAACGTTAAGGAAGATATAGTTTCTGCTTACAATGATCTTGCTGATTATTACGAAAGCATCAATGGTGCTAAAATCGTTTCAAGCTCGATAATTGATTCAGGTGTTCACTGTACGGTATTTGATAATGACGTTACCGTTTATGTAAACTACAATTATAATGCTGTAACAACACCAGCAGGTGAGTGTGCTGCTCAGCATTACATTATTACAACAGGAGGTGCAGAATATGAAGACTAAACTTAAAAAGAGTCGTGGAATTGAAGAATTGAAATCCACTTATGGTTTTATGTTTATATTACCTTGGATTATTGGTCTTATCGTATTTTTCTTTATTCCAATTGTTCAGTCTTTAATATTTTCTTTTTCAAAAGTATCCTCCACTGGTGAAATTCTTTCTTGGTATGGTTTAGGCCACTATAAAATGTTGTTAAAATCGGACCCTGAATATACAAAGCTTCTTAGTGAATCTTTGGCAGAAATGGCATATTCATTACCGATTATATTGGTACTTAGCCTTATCTTGGCTATGATGCTTAACCAAAAATTCCGTGGTCGTTTGTTCTTTAGAGCAATTTATTTCTTACCTGTTATAATTGCTACCGGCTACGTTATGAAGATGATATTCACAACAACTGATGAAAGTCTTACTGAAATGGGTACATCTTCTGGTATGGCATCAGGACTTATAAAGGTTGAAGACCTTACCAATGCATTTAACTTTAGTAAAGAAATTGCAGAATTTCTTTCCACCGCAATTAATGATATATTTAACCTTATTTGGTCTTGCGGTATTCAAATAGTTCTTTTCCTTTCTGGTTTACAATCAATCCCTGCGACTCTTTATGAAGCATCAAAGGTTGAAGGTGCTACCAAGTGGGAAGAATTTTGGTTTATCACATTCCCAATGCTTACACGTATTACATTACTTGTTGGTATATTTACAATGGTTGAGTTGTTCATTAATGAACGTAACCCTCTTATTGAGCAGGTATACCTTGGAATACGTGGTACACAGTATGATATTCCAGCGGCAATGATTTGGTTCTACTTTATAATTGTTGCAGCAATTATGGGTCTTTTAATATTCTTGTTTACCAAGTTTATTATGAAACGCTATGAAGCATAGGACAGGAGGCTTAAGTAAAATGAGTAATCCAATAAAAAATATTTCTGAAGCCGATCGTCTTAGAGCGCTAAAGTACGCTAAGGTAGGCGGAGGGGTAGTATACGCGATATTTAGATTTTTATTGCTTATTTCAATCGGCTTTATCATTATTTACCCCTTACTTTACATGATAGTTACTTCTATCAGTGCTGCTACCTCATTTACAAATGGTACTCGTGTCTGGATTCCTACCGAATTTGATGTAAAGACCAACTATGAAAGAGCATTTTATGCAATGAAATATGGTTCTGCATTTTTAAATACTTTAAAATATGAAGTAGTAAGTGCATTCCTTTCGGTTGCATCATGTGCAGTTATAGGTTATGGTTTTGCGAGATTTGAATTCAAGTTTAAAAAAGCTTTTACAGCTGTTTTGTTCCTTACAATCCTTATGCCTGATATGCTTTTGTTGATACCTCGTGTAGTTAACTTTACAAATATCGACTTTATGTATATCGGTCATGGTCTTGAAGCGCTTATAACTTGGATAGGTAGTTGGTTTGGTGCTGATTGGTCAGGTGTTGGCAATGTTCTTACTCCTGACATTAGTGACACAGTTTTAACTATGTGGTTGCCATCAATTTTGGGTGTTGGTTTGCGTTCTGGTGTTCTTATATTTATCTACATTCAGTTCTTTACAAGCCTTCCTCGCGAACTTGAAGAAGCGGCTTGGGTTGATGGTGCTGGTCCGTTTAAAACATTCTTACGTATAGCTGTTCCATCATCAAGTGTTGTTTTCATAACCGTAACAGTGTTCTCACTTATATGGCATTGGAACGATTCACTTCTTGCTGGTATCTATCTTACGACAGATTCTACTCTTGCGGTAACGCTTGGTAATATTAACGACTGGCTCGGCGCTATATACACAGTTTATGGTGGTACACCTCAGTATGCTTCTGCTGTTATGGCTGCTTGCTTACTCTTCATAACTCCTATGCTTATTTTCTATATGATAGTACAGCGTGGATTTGTTGAAAGTATCGACCGTGTAGGTATTACAGGTTAATAAAAAAATCGAGGCTTACAAGCCTCGATTTTTTTATTATTATATTTTTGATAACAACATTAATGGTAGTATATTAAATTTAAACAAATTATATTGAATTTTGTAAAAAAATTAATAAATTATGTTGACAAAACTGTTAATTGCGACTATAATTTGGTATGTAAGAATGTGTTGGTATTTGTAAGTATTGTGTTTTGTCTGCACAGTGATTATAAGTGCTTACACGTTACATACAATTCGCTTTAGCATTAAGCGAAAATATAATTTAAAGGAGTATGAAAAAATGCTTAACAAAACAAAGCGTGTACTCGCACTCTTGCTTGCAGTAATTATGGTGTTCGCACTCGTAGGCTGTAGCAAAGTTGAAGATGAAGGTTCTTCTGCTGGTGTAGAAATCATCGAACAGATCGAGTACATCGAAGATGAGTCATCAAACGATGAAGACAAGTCAGATGATCAACAAGATCAAACTGCACAACAGGATCAGCAGTCAACTCAACAAAGTACAACTGATAAGAAAGATCCTCAGTCAACAACTTCTGGAAAAGACAAAGACAAAGACAAGGACAAGGATAAAACTTCTAGTGCAGAAGACACTAGTAAGTATACAAACAGCAGGATCAATGCTAATCCAGAGGATTATCGTGGTACAAAGATTATCTTTGCTTCTACAATCGATCCTAAGGATGATGGTACTGATTATGTTGTAGAGAAGTTTGAAAAAGAGTATGGCATCGAAGTTGAAATCATCGTTCCTACACTTGATAACTACAATGCTGAAATGACAGCTCTTATCGCATCAAACAAAGCTCCAACAGTTGGTCGTTCAAATGGTGACGCTCCTATCTATATCGGCTACTTCGATTCACTAGATAAAGCTAAGCTCAACTTTAAAGATGAACTCTGGAACCAGAACACATTTAAACTTTCAACCTACGGTGGTAAGCCATACCTTTGTGATACATTAGGTAACTTCTGGACTGAAATCGATATGGTTGTATATTCTAAGTCACTTCTTAAGAAAGCAAACTGCCCAACACCTGCTGAATTGGATGCAAAGGGTGAATGGACATTCGACAACTACCTCATGATTGGTAAAGAAACTGCTAAACTTGAAGGTTGTAACGGTGTTTCATTCGGTAACAAGGACAGCTTCCTTAACATGGCAGGCGGTTCTGTATACCGTGTAGATAGCAACAACAAGATGGTAAATGGTATCGATTCAACTACTATCGAAGTTTGTAAGAAAGTTGCTCAGGCATACTCAGTTGACAAGTGTCTTGTTAGTGCTGGTGTTACTGGTCTTATCAACAACTCAATCTCAATGTCAACAAGCCACCTCTGGTCACTTCGTACCGATGGTAACTTGGCAACACATCCTAACTGGAATGACCTTGGATTCTACTTCCTCCCTGCATTTGAAAAGGGCGGTAAAGCAGCTGTTACAGGTCTTTTCCGTGGTTGGGGCATCATGAAGAGATGTAATGAGAACCCAGAAACTGGTTCAAAATCAGCAGTAGCTGGTGGTTTCTTCCTCAGTGAATATCTCAATGTTGAAAACTATGACCTTGACAAGTCATTCCTCTCAGAAGAAGCTAAGACATTCTTCTTCAGACTTTGCGACCTCTATGCTAACACTGATAACTACAATCCATACTACACAACTTATGACCTTAACGAAGGTATCTCACGTATGGATGATGACAAGGTAGTATATGCTGCAATGACAGGTCAGCCTGCACAGGTTGAAACAATGCTTAAGGCTGCTAAATCAAACGTTGATAACGCTTGTAAGAACCTTAACGACTACATTGATCAACAGTTGTACGCTAACTAATTAAATTCAAAAACCACTTCCTACGGGAAGTGGTTTTTCTTTTTTTATATTACACAAAAAATTCGCAAAATAATTAAAAAAAATTGTATATTTGTTATTGACTTATTACGAAAAATTTGATATGATATGTAATGTAATTATAGAGTGTGGGTTTATGCGCTTTTTTGATGCTTTTTGTATAAAAAAGAGAAAAAACACACCTAAAAATTGCTTTTTAAAAGCGAAAGGATGGTAGTTCAATGAAAAAACTATTGAGCAAGGGCAGAGTAATTGTTTCTTTTGTATCGGTTTTTGCTGTATTGGCAGTATCTTTATTGTCAATGTTTGCAGGCGTTACATTCTTTGCTTCAGCTAATGATGCTGAAAGCGATGGCGCAGTTACATATCCCTTAAGTGGCAGCTACGATGCTGATTTTGTAGCCGCTGAGGAGGGCGAAAGTGTTTATTACACTGATGCTAAAGGTACCGAAGTAAGTAATTTCACTGGTTTTGCAACTGATTTTATTACTTACGCTGAAGGTAGCGGTAGTAAAGATGACCCTTACATTATTAAAACAGCTAATGAATTTGCCGCTGTTGTAACAGCTAAGCTTGTTGATGCAAACGGTAATCCATTTAGCACCGAGTATGTTTCATTTAAGGTTGATGAAAGCATAAAAGCTTTCAACCTTGGCAACACTGACTCTCAAGTTGACTTTAGTGGTGATATGACAGCTAGTGAAGTTGAAGATGCACTTGGTAGCGCTAATGTAATTCCTGGTCTTGAGTGGACCAACGCTAATGGCTCTTTCTTTATGGGTCAGCTCAACGGTAACGGCGTTGAAGTTTACGGTTTGAAATCTGTTGGTACTAATGCAGGTATCATTCCAGAAGCTTCAGGTAACATTAAGATTTTCAACATTACTGTTAAAAACTCATACTTCTTGGGTGCAAAATCTTCTGCACTTGTTGCACACACAACTAGAAGATCAACTGAAAAACACGCTCAATTCGAAGTACGTAATGTATCTGTTCACAATAACGTTATTCTTTGTAACGTTAACGGTGAAGCAATTATGAATGCGGGTGTATTGTTTGGTCGTAACGACTGGGGCGATGGTGCTAACTTGTTGTTGGATGACAGTTTAGTATATGGAAACATTGCTAAATATACCACACTTGGTATGACTTCCACACCTACTGTTACCCGTGAGATTACTTATGGTGTAGTAGGTAATATGCACAGACTTACATCAACCACAATGAACAATTGTATCATTTTGGATTCTGCTCCACATGCTCTTTACCATGGTTCAAATGCATTCCATAATTCTACATATACAAACGTATACACCAATATGTGTGATGGTAAAACATGGGTTAACAAAGATAACAATGGTAGTTACCTTGAATATAAATACACTTATGCATCACAGTCTTCTGGTGCTGTAAACGCTACTTTCAGTAAGCTTAATGCAGCTGGTGAAGAATTGGCAAATAGTGGTAGTCCATATTCAAAAACTCTTGCAGGTCCTATGTTTAACGTTGATCCTGCAAAACTTACAACAGGCAATGCTCTTGATGGTTTTGATGTAGCTTGGAATTATGCTGCTGGTTCATATCCAACACCTAAGGTTTATAATGAAAAGGCTGTTGCAACAAGTGCTACCTGGAGTGGTATGGTTGCTTCAAGTTACTACGAAGGTGACGGTACACCAAGCGTTCCTTATATAATTACAACTCCTGAAGAATTAGCATTCATGCTTATGTCTGATTCACAAAACAAGTATTATAAACTTGCTAAAGATATCGTTATTAACGATACTACTGCTGATAATTGGACATCTAATGCTAGAAAATGGTTTACATCTAATGATGTTCCTGAGTTCCACGGTATATTAGATGGTAATGGTAAAACTATAAGTGGTATTTACTATGATGGTTCACAAGATGGCGAATATGCAGGTCTTATTCCTGTAATTGGTTCACCAGGCGTTGTTAAAAAACTTGCTGTTGCTAACTCAAGCCTTACAGCTAAGAAGGGTGCCGTTGGTGGTATCGTAGGTGCTGTAGGTGAAAAGGCACAAAAAATAATTAACTTTAATGCAATTGTTGTTGAAGATACAGTTGAATTCAGCGGTAATGCAGCAAAAGGCGGCATTATGGGTAGACTCGGTTATTCTGTTGTTAATGTAACTGACTGTATTACTAAGTCTGCTGGTATTTTCGGCGAAAGCGAAGGTATTGCAAAAGTATCTCGTTGTATTTCTGTTGACAGTTATCCTTTCGCATCTCTTGAAAACGTTACTGCTGTTGGTGTTTATACAAACGTTGATGGCGATAATTTGGTATACACAGACAAAGATGGTAACGAAGTAAATGGTGTTACTATTATTGATGTAGAGCTTATGAAGGGTGAAGCTGCTGCTTCTAATATGTCAGGTCTCGGTTTCCCATCTTCTTGGGTAGTTGTTCCTGGTGATTTCCCAGCTGCTACTGGCGCTGAGGCTTCTGCTGAAGGTGCTAAGGGTGAAGTTTGGACTGGTGCGGTTGCTACTAAGTATGCAGGCGGTGACGGTTCTGCTGAAAAACCATACCAGATTGAAACAGCTGAGCAACTTGCTCGTTGTATTCTTACTAACAAAAACAGTGATTCTTACCACTATATCCTTACAGCTGATATTTATCTTAACGATGTTAAGAGTCCTTTCTGGAAGGATAAGGTTGGTTGTAACAGCTGGTATACACAGCGTGATGTTTACAACAACTTCAAAAACACCACCTTTGATGGTGATGGTTATGTAATTTATGGTTTGTTTATCGACCATACAGGTCCTCAGCCAGAGTATATTCGTACTGGCTTGTTCCCACAACTTGATGCTGGTTGCGTAGTTAAAAACGTAGCTATATCTGAAGGTTATATGGCTCTTAACCCTGAAATTGAAGGTGAAGATGGCGGCTTTATCGTTGGTCTTGTTAACAGTTGGAATACAACTAAATGGAAGATGGAAGCTAAAGATGCCAATAAAAATGCTATAACAAGACAGGATCCTGAGTATCAAGAAAAATTACCAAAAATTATCAACTGTGTAGTTGACCATACATGTTATAGTGAAGGTAAGCGTAACGGTGGTATCGTTGGTATGCTTTATGGTACAGCTCGTATAGAAAACTGCTTGTTCACTGGTTCTATGAAAATAGATCCAGACTATTACTGGGGCGGTACCTTGGTTGGTGTTGACTCAACATATTCTTCTGAATATATTGATACACTCTCATTGCCACAGACTTGTAACCTTATAGCAGGTGGTTCTTCACACTCTAAGTGGCGTACTTCACCAGACTATTATGTGTCTGTTTTTGATGGTTTGTATTACTTTGCAACTGCTAACCAGGCTGGTGCTCCAAGCACAGGTGGCGGTATCACAAAGATTCTTAAGCCAGAAGATCGTATTGGCACAGCAGCTCAAGAAATAATGACTGATCTTGACTGGGTAGATGAATACAGCCAGGATTATTATGATAATAAGGATGCTACTACATGGCTTTGTATAGATGATGGTACACCAATTCCTTCTATATTTGCTAAGCATCGCGAAGGCGAAAAACTATTAGAAATTTCTGACAGAAACTTCAGCCCACCTGAAGTTAAGGTATCATTTATGACTAACACTGATGAAGTTGTTCTTGATGACTTATATGGCAGAATGTATTCTAAGTTAGAATTACCAATCATTAAACGTGATGGTTTCATCTTTACAGGTTGGTATGTATTTGATGACCTTTCAATCGAGTATCCTAAGGATTACTTCCCACCAAGAGATATTCAGCTCTTTGCTGGTTGGGAAGCTGATGGTATAACTCAGAACTTTGAAAACTATACTGATACAATTTGGGATTATGACAACAATTACTGGCGTGTTAACAAGCCAGGTGCTAAGGGCGGTTACAAGAATGCGTATGTTCGTAACGGTGCTAAGTCAATGCGTTTGCTTGACACCAATACAGAAGCAGCTGATTTCTTGATTAACTATGAAGAAATGCTCGAGCCAGGTCAGGCATATACACTTAAATTCTGGGTAGCAACTGACAAGGCTGATAATCCTACTACATTGCTTACATTGGTTCACAATGAAAAACCAGTATATCTTGATACACAAGTTGCTGCTGAAAATATGGCAGTTGTAACAGGTCTTAAAGTAGGCGAGTGGGTACAGTATTCATACTCATTCACAGCTCAGACTAAGTGGGTATCAATTCGTGCGACAGCAGGCTCTAGCTTGTATTTCGATGATATCGTAGTTGCTAAGATTGATGGTAAACTTAATGGTGGTAACCTTATCGGTGTTAACTCAGGTAATGGTACAGCTACAAATGGTACAACAACAGGTAGCAATACTGTTACAGGTACTACTAATGGTGTGAATACCGATAACGCAGGATTGCTTTCACCAAGCACCGGCGATGCGGTTACAATTGCAGTTCTTATTTCAGCAATAATGGCATGTGCAGTTATTGCGGTAATTTCCAAGAAAAATCTTGTTGAAGTTATTGACTAATTAGGAAAGGATGGGTTATATGAATTTTAGTTCTTTGAAAAAGATTATTTGTTTCTTGCTTGCTGTTTTGATGCTTTTATCAACAGTTGGTTGTAAACAAGAAACCAAGAAAAAGAAGAAAAAAGTAATCGTTAAGAAAAAGGTTGTTGTTAAGAAAGATGATGATTCAGATAACAACCAAAGCAATATTGAAATTGTAGATCCTGAAGATGATACCCAGACTGATTTTGATGTTGATGATGAAGACTATGATGATTCTGATGATTCTGATGAAACAACAGATGATGGCAAAAAGAAATTGCCAGAACGTCAACTTCCAGTAGTTTCTACTGAAGTTGGTTACGTTGAATGGGTTGAACCAGTTGTTCCTGAGTTTGAATATGATTATTCAACACTTAATATTACTAGTGATTATGTAATCGTTTACGGTCTTGAAGAATGGGATAACCGCTTAGAAAGCCGTAATAAAAACGGTACTGATCGTTACATTTCAACTACCGGTTTTACACGTCTTGCAGCGAATGACCTTAAAAACTACTTTAAAGATAAGCTCAATCTTAACCTTAAGGTTGAGCAGGATCTTAAAGTTAAGGATGCTGAAGAAACTACTGGTAAAGTATATAAAAAGATTTTAGTTGGCGACACTGTTTTCTATAAATCAAACCTTGCTGAAGCAGAATTTGGCGTTAAGGTAAAGGGTGATGACCTTATTTTCGAGGGCGGTCACTTTGTAATGGCTAACAAAGCTGTTAAATGGTACGAATCTGTTGAAGTTAAAGAAGGTAAAGTAGCAACACTTAGTGGTAAATCTGATGACTTTAAGTCACAGGTTGAAAAAAATGGTGTTATATACGATTACGTATGGGGCGATGAATTCGACGGTTCTGAGTTTAACAACGATGAAATGTGGGTTCAGTCAAGCTTTGGTGAAGAGCGTTCAGACGACTTCGTATGTATCTTTAACGATCCTAAATTCCAGTATATAGAAAATGGTAGACTTCGTCTTTCTGCTGACCGTTATTACTACGAAGCAGATGGTACAAAGGGTTATGCTTCATCTGGTGACGTTAATACTGATGGTATAATGCAGTTCAGAAATGGTTATATCGAGTTCCGTGCTCGTTTGCCATATCGTCGTGGCGCATTCCCAGCTATCTGGACAATGTCTAACACAATTAACGAAAAACTTCCAAACTATGGTTATGATGATGGTTTCGGTGATTACGCTAAGAAGTATTGGTCAATCGAATTTGACTTGTTCGAAAGCTTTGCTGATGCTGACCACATGACAACAACACTTCATAAGTGGTATAACGATGGCGGTAACGACTCAAGAAGCTGGACATACGTTCCTGATACTCCTGAAGAACTTTCTAACGAAAAGATTAAAGAGCTTAATGAACTCGCTTTTGAGTACGGTTATCATGTGTGGGTAACAGAACAACATAAGACAAACTTTATGTTCGGCTCTCCTTATGAAGAAGGTGCAGATGCAACTGAAGTTGCTAATGAATATATCAGCAAATACATGGCATATTCTAAGGATAAAGATCGTTATGCATTTGATAATGGAATATTGACACAAGATATTACTGATCCTTCTAATTCTGAAAAAGTAATTGGTAAGAGATATGTATGGTATCCAATTTACCTTAAAGGCGCTGGTGAAAACGGCGAAGATATTGATATATTTGAGTATCGTTTAAGACCATTTACCAATATGAACAATCAGGGTAACACTTATGCTTACTCATTTACATATCCAGGAACTGGTAGTGAAAAGATTGTTGGTAATGTAAAGGAAGGTAAATACGATTGGACATGGATGTTTAATCCAGAAACAATTAATAAAGAATACCACGTATATGCTTTCCACATTACATCAGATCACTGTACAGTATCTATGGATGGTGTTCCATTCCTCGATTTCGACTGGGATCCTGCGTATGACTATCGTGATGTAAACGGAGACGGTATTGTTAAAGACATTAGTAACAACAACAATGGCGTTGGTTACAACCTCTGGCATTACTTCCTTATCGATATGATGATTTACACACCTGGTAATTTCAAGATTGATGAGGCACGTAAACTCCAGAAGGGTGACTATCCATTCAACCTTTATGTTGACTGGGTACGTGTATATCAGGATTTGGATGATCCTTCACAGGCTATTTGGTATCCTAACGGCGAAGGTAACTAATATTAAAAATCAGACAGACTCGAAAGAGTCTGTCTTTTTTTTATTTTGTATTATAAATATTTATATCGTTAATACTATATTTGGTGATTTTTTGAAAGATAGAATATATATGAAAGTTTTAGCGCATCGAGCAGTTATTTGTTTTTTTATAGTTATGTTTTTGCTGTTATCTTGTGTTTTAAGGGTGGCAGTTATTGTTTCGGGGAATTATAGAGAGGTAGCTACTGAACAATCATTGTATAGAATAAATGTATCACGGATTCGTGGTACAATTTTTGATTGTAATATGGTACCGCTTACAAATAATAGTGTGAAAAATATTGCTGCTGTTTCGCCGACACCAAGTGGCATAATGAATATAAGTAGTTGTACTTCTGGCGAAACGCTAAAATGTACGCTTGAGGTTTTAAAAAGCAATAAACCAACTGTATGTGAAGTAAATACTGTTATAGAAGGCGATGGAATTTCTTTTACATCAATATATTCAAATGACAATAGCACAAATACAGCTTGTCATTTAATTGGATATACTGATGATACAGGACATGGTGTGTCGGGATTACAAAAGGCGTATGATGATTTGCTATATAGCAACGATTATATTTCTGCTGTTTTTAATGTTGGTGGTACAGGTAATGTTTTAGGAGGAGAGGAACCATATTTTGAAAATGATTATTCGGTTATTGCTCGCGGTGTAGTTTCTACAATTGATATAAACATACAAAGTATTGTAGAAAAATATGCTTCTCAAATGAATAGTGGGTGTGTTGTAGTTGCTGATGCAAAGAATGCTAAAATTCGCGCTTTGGCAAGCGTACCAACATTTGATATCAATAATTTGAGCGAAAGTTTAAATGCTGAAAATTCTCCGATGATTAATAGGGCTTTATTATCATATAGTGTTGGGTCAGTTTTCAAACCATGTGTTGCAGCCGCAGCATTACAGCACGATATGGGTAATTATATTTTCGAGTGCGTTGGTAATGTTGAAATTGCGGATAGATTATTTAAATGTCATGAATTATTAGGACACGGAAAAATGAATTTATGTAGTGCATTAGCAGAATCTTGTAATTGTTTCTTTTATGATTTTTCATCCATTTTAGGCGGAGATAAAATTTATTATATGTCATCAACTTTAAATTATGGTTCAAAAATTAAATTATGTGAAAACATATATACAGCCAAAGGTAATGTGCCTGATAAGCAAAGTCTTACAAATAAAGGTGCACTTGCAAATTTAAGTATAGGACAGGGTGAATTGTTATTAAGCCCCATTTCTATATTAACCTTATATTTAAGTATAGCAGGGGATGGTAGTTATTATCTGCCAAGTATTGTTGAAAAGACTATAAATGATGGTGTGGAAGAGCTTTACGATATAGGCAAAAAGACAAGATCGATGAGTGAAAAAACAGCAGAAACATTACGTGATTATTTGAAATCTGTAATTTCAGATGGTACTGGTATTGAGGCTGCTCCAACACTTACTACCGCGGCTGGTAAAACAGCCACTGCGCAAACAGGAAGGTATTATGATGATGGAACCGAGATTACAAACAGTTGGTTTTGTGGAATGTTTCCTGCTGATAATCCTCAGTATGTAATTGCTGTGATGAGCGATAGTAAGATAAATGTTAGTACAGCCTCTATTTTTGCGCAAATTGCCGATGGAATTATGTTATTAAATGGTAATGATGTTGAAAATGCCGATTGACAGAGCACAAGTATCACTGTATAATTGTATACAATGATACAATAAGGGTGATAGTATGCTTGAATTATCAAACAAAACAAATCTTTTAGAAGAAAATGACTATAAATATTCACTTCAGGATGTGGCAGAGCCAAATCTATATCGCGAGTTTTATAGCTATGATGATGTACCACGTATTGCTTTTAACCATCGCCGTGTTCCTATGAATATGCCACACGATATATGGATTACAGATACATCGCTTCGTGATGGTCAGCAGTCGGTTGAACCATATTCTGTGGATCAAATTGTAAATCTTTATAAACTAATGTCAAAACTAGGTGGTCCTTATGGAATTATCCGCCAGACTGAGATGTTTGTTTATAGCAAAAAAGATCGTGAAGCTATTGAAAAATGTCAAGAATTAGGACTTAAATTCCCTGAAATTACCACTTGGATAAGAGCGAATAAAGAGGACTTTAAACTTGTAAAAGATCTTGGAATTCGTGAGACTGGTATTCTTGTTTCATGTAGTGATTATCACATTTTCAAAAAACTTAAAATGACACGCAAACAGGCGCTCGATACATATCTTGCGGCTGTTGCACAAGCATTTGAAGCAGGTGTTATGCCTCGTTGTCATTTAGAGGATATTACGCGTGCAGACTTTTATGGTTTTGTAGTACCTTTTGTAAATGAACTTATGAAAATGTCAAATGACGCAGGTATTCCTGTTCGTATACGTGCATGTGATACAATGGGTTATGGTGTTCCATATCCGGAGGTTGCGTTGCCACGTAGTGTACCGGGTATTATATACGGTTTGCAACATTATTCAGATGTACCAAGTGAAATGCTAGAATGGCACGGTCATAACGACTTTTATAAAGCGGTTACTAATGCATCTACTGCTTGGCTTTATGGTGCAGCGGCAGTAAACTGTTCGCTTTTAGGTATTGGCGAGCGTACAGGTAATGTTCCACTTGAAGCAATGGTTATGGAATATGCATCACTTCGTGGTTCGTTCGATGGCATGGAGCCGGGCATTATTACTGAAATTGCTGAATACTTTAAAAAAGAAATGGGTTATGATATTCCTGTTATGACACCGTTTGTTGGTAGAAACTTTAATGTAACAAGAGCGGGTATTCACGCTGATGGACTTTTAAAAGACGAGGAAATTTATAATATATTTAATACAGAAAAAATACTTGGAAGACCTGTTTCTGTACTACTTGGTAAAACATCGGGACTTGCGGGTATTGCGTATTGGATTAACCAAAACTACAATTTGAAAGGCGAAAATGCAGTAGATAAGCGTAGCGATTTGGTTGTAAAAATGAAAGAATGGATTGACAAAGAGTATGAAGATGGTCGTCAAACAAGTCTTTCAAATGATGAGATTGAAGAAAAAGTATCTCTGTTTTCAGGGGGTAAATTATGATAGAACATAAGACAATATCACTTGCTGATCAGGTGTTTGAACATCTAGAAACAGATATTTTAAGTGGTAAATATCAAAAGGGCGAAAATCTTACCGAGAGCAAATTAAGTTTGGAACTTGGGGTTAGTCGTACACCTATCCGCGAAGCGCTTCGTAGACTTGAGCAAGAGCACTTGATTGAAGAAGCTCCTAAAGGAATGGTAGTAGTTGGTATAAGCGATAAGGATTTGGCTGATATATTCGAAATTCGTGCAGCACTTGAGGGTAAAGCAGTTTTTCTAGCAGCTCAAAATCATACTGAAGAACAAATCAATATCGTTCGTGAGGCACTTGAATTTCAAGAGTTTTATCTTGGAAAACAAGATGCTGACCGCATAAAAAGTATGGATAGTCGTTTCCATGAAACTATATATAAAATGAGTGGAAGTACAATTTTTTATGATGTTTTGATGCCTTTGCATAAGAAAATTCTTAAATATCGCAAGGCATCAGTAACCGACACTAGTCGCGCTGCGGCATCTGTTGCTGAGCATAGAGCTATATATGAGGCTATACTAGCACACGATGGTGATTTAGCTTCACGACTTATAAGTGAACATCTTAACAATGCTTATATGCATATCAGCAAAAAGGAGAATTAACTATGGGTTTAACAATAGCGCAAAAAATTATAAAAGAACATTTAGTATCAGGTGATATGACACCAGGTAATGAAATATCATTAAAAATTGACCAGACATTAACTCAAGATGCAACAGGTACAATGGCTTATCTAGAGTTTGAGACAATGGGCCTTAAAAGAGTTAAGACTGAAAAAAGTGTTGCTTACATAGATCATAACACATTACAATCAGGTTTTGAAAATGCTGATGACCATAGATATATTCAATCTGTAACTTCAAAACATGGTATTTATTTCTCACGTCCGGGTAATGGTATTTGTCATCAAGTTCATCTTGAACGTTTTGGCAAACCAGGAAAAACACTTATAGGTTCTGATAGCCATACACCAACAGGTGGCGGTATTGGTATGCTTGCTATGGGTGCAGGTGGATTGGATGTTGCTGTTGCTATGGGCGGCGGCGCATACTTTATTACAATGCCTAAAATGTATAAGGTTAACCTTACCGGTAAATTAAAACCTTATGTAACAGCTAAGGATATAAGTCTTGAAATACTTCGTATTTTATCTGTTAAGGGCGGTGTAGGCGCAATAATAGAATGGGGTGGCGAAGGTATTAAAAACCTTACTGTTCCAGAACGCGCAACCATTACAAATATGGGTACCGAACTTGGTGCTACGACATCTATTTTCCCATCGGATGATGTTACAAAGGCATTCTTAAAAGCAGAGGGTAGAGAGCAAGATTATATTCCGCTTTCAAGTGATCCAGACGCTGTTTATGATAAAGTTATTGATATTAATCTTGATGAATTAAAGCCATTAATCGCTTGTCCTCATAGTCCTGACAATGTTGTAACTGTTGAGTCACTAAAAGGAACAAAGGTAGATCAGGTTTGTATCGGTTCTTGTACAAACTCATCACTTATGGATATGCTTAAAGTGGCGGCTATGCTAAAGGGTAAGGTTATTTCTCCTAATGTTAGCCTTTCAATTTCACCTGGTTCTAAGCAGGTTCTTTCTATGCTTGCTGATTGTGGTGCACTTAGCGATATTATCGCATCTGGCGCTCGTATTCTTGAATCTGCTTGTGGTCCTTGTATTGGTATGGGCTTTTCACCAAATAGCGCAGGTGTATCACTTCGTACATTTAACCGTAACTTTGAAGGCAGAAGTGGTACAGCAGATGCAGGTGTATATCTTGTTTCACCTGAAACAGCTGTTGCAGCAGCTCTTACAGGCGAGATTACCGATCCTACAACATTAGGCGGAAGCATAAAGATTAAAATGCCTAAAAAGTTTAAAATTGATGACAGCGCTGTTATAGCTCCAGCGCCAGAATGCTGTGCAGATAGTGTTGAGGTTCTTCGCGGACCTAATATTAAGCCATTCCCAGAATCAAAAGCTCAGCAAGACAACTTTACAGCTGAGGTGGCATTAAAGGTTGGCGACAATATTACAACCGACCATATAATGCCTGCGGGTGCTAAGATTTTGCCTTATCGTTCTAATATTCCACATCTTTCACAGTTCTGTTTTGGTGTGTGTGATAAGACTTTCCCAGAGCGTGCAAAGGCACTTGGCGAGAGCATTATCATCGGTGGTAGCAACTATGGTCAAGGTTCATCACGTGAACATGCGGCGCTTGTTCCTATGTATTTGGGTGTTCGTGTAGTAATTACAAAAAGCTTTGCTCGTATCCATGTAGCAAATCTTATTAACTCAGGCATTATGCCACTTACTTTTAAAAACGCTGATGATTACGACAAGATTAATCAAGGCGATAAGTTAACACTTTCTAATGTGTTTGATGGTATGGACAAGGGTGTTCTTGTTCTTAAAAATGAAACAAATGGTAACGAGATTGAACTTGTTTGCGATTTTACAGATCGCCAAAAGAAGATTTTAAAAGCAGGTGGATTACTTGCCTTTACAAAATTGGGTGAATAATATGGAACAATATATAAACAGTGCCGTATCGCACTTTGAACAACTTTTGCGTGAGCAGATTGCGCGTCAGCAAAAAATGGAAAAAGATAGTGGCGCCATAGATTATAGTAGCCTTGATAAAATCATCATTGGTATTTGCGGTGGCGATGGAATCGGACCTATAATTTCAGCCGAATCAGAAAAACTTTTAAGATTTTTACTTAATGATGAAGTTAAAAACGGCAAGGTAGAAATTAAAACAATAGAAGGCCTTACAATTGAAAACCGAATTGAGAAAAACAAGGCAATTCCTGATGATGTTTTAGCTGAAATTAAGTCTTGTCATGTAATACTTAAAGGACCAACAACAACACTCAAAGGCGGTACACTTGAAAGCGCTAATGTTGCAATGCGCCGTGAACTCGACCTTTATGCAAATGTCCGTCCAGTATGTGTGCCAGAGGAAAATATTGATTGGACATTTTTCCGCGAAAACACCGAGGGTGAATATGTATTAGGCTCAAA
>JAZRKK010000046.1:0-7950 GCA_045646305.1 Acutalibacteraceae bacterium | reverse complement strand
GCGAGTTTAGGAGCGAATAAAATATCACTAAAACCGAAAGGTTTTAATATCACTTTGCCGATAGGCAAAATAACACTGTGAGACCTGTCTCACAATATCACTATTAAAATATTTTTTGAGACAGTAAAACGGATGTGCAGAAATTCTACACATCCGTTTAATATTTGTCTCATACCATAACAAGCAGGACATTTAGGCGCCCAAATGTCACTTGTTAGGAGAACCTAAAACCCTTTAACAACCTCAAAGATAATAGGATGCACATACCAACCACCTTTACATTTTACATAATTTATGATATAATTTGTTTATCAAATAAAAACTCTAAATGTTTTAAATTGGGGGATATATAATGAAATGCAGGAAATGCGGTACGGAATTTGAGGGCAATTTTTGCTCCAAATGTGGAGAAAAAGCAACAACAAAGTGTAAAAAATGCGGTGCAGAGTACATAGGTGATTTTTGCTCTAATTGTGGAACGAAAAATATTCACCCCAAAAAGTTGTTAGGATTTCGTTCTAATAGAGCTTGGAAAAAGATTCTATCCATTATTTATTTAGTTTTTACAGGATTGGCTATATTGGGGAGCGTTACGTCTATAACCTCAATGGGTGATTTTATTACAACTCTTAGTATGATAATAAGTATGTTAGTGCCTTACATATTTTTATCTAACTTTAAATTCAGAAAGAAAATCCCTTTATTTAATAAGTATAACGCAGGTATGAGCGCTCTTGGTTTATTTTTTGTATATATCGCGATTGCCATAATTTTTTCTATTTTAAATCCCGCAAACTTTTGTGAACATAAATGGGTTGAGAAAGAAAACGTTAAAGCCACTTGCACGGAACAAGGACATATTAAATCGCATTGTGATTTATGCGATACTGACAACACAAAGTATATAGATAAGTTAGAGCATACTCTTGAAATTGTTGAAGACACCGAAGAAAAGACCGTGAAAAAATGTTCTGTTTGCGGTGAAACAACAACAGATAAAAAGCAGGTTGAGAAAGAAAATTCTACACCCGATAAAGATAGTAAAGAGAATACCTCAACAGAAAGCAAGGTTGAAAAGCATAAGCACAAATATAGCAAAGCAACTTGTGATAAACCCGAAACTTGCAGTTGTGGAGAAGTTAAAGGTGAATCTTTAGGTCATACAACCGACTGCGGTATATGTACCCGTTGCGATAAAGAGTTTAGGAAGCAATCACCTGTAACTATTTTAGATTGGTGTCATAATATTGACTATGTAGGTGGCGTTGAGTGGAATTTCAGAATAAAAAATAATACCGACAAGCAAATTAAATATGTTACATTAAAGTGGAGTTGTTATAATGCTGTCGGCGACCAAGTTTATGATAGTATAGGTTGGGATCCCTATGTTAGTGTAAAATTCACAGGTCCTTTGGACGCACACACGACAACAGAAACTAAAAGAAATATGACAAAATTCTACAACAACACAGTAAGTTCTTATAAAATGAACAAAATTGTCGTAGAGTTTATGGATGGAACAACAGAAGAAGTAACGCAATACCATGATAATATAATTCAGTAAAAGTAAAAGCACTCCAAGCGGAGTGCTTTTACTTTTGTATTTAAAAAGGAAGTCTTATACTTTTAAAAATGCCGCAGAAGATTCTACAACTGTCCTTAATTGTACGGCTCCTATTTGCCGTCTTTTTTATTATAAACTTCTCAAATAATCTTCCAGTATTATTACTGCTGCGACTGCATCTACGGTTTGTTTGCGTTTTTTGCCACGAACATTGTTCATGCTTAGGTAGTTATGAGCAGTAACGGTAGTGCAACGTTCATCCCAAAGAACAACATTGATGCCGCTTTTTTCTTTGATTTGTTCGGCTATTTCGGCACATTCTTGAGCGCGTTCACCAAGAGTACCATCCATATTTTTGGGGTATCCAACAACGATACGCTGAGCTTCAAATTCTTTTGCTTTGTTACATACCTTTTCAACAAGTCTGTTGGTGTGATACTCGGTTATAACCTCTTTAGGGAAGGCGAAAGAGCCACTTGGGTCTGATACAGCAATACCAGTACGGGCTTTACCTAAATCCACTGACATGATAATCATTTTATCACCTTAAACCCTTCCTATAACGCGATTTCGCTTTGGCATATATTCATCCGGAACATGGCTGTGATCGTTAAAAAATTCTACGCTGATTTTGTCATTGTCATCAATTTTTAAAAGAGTAACAGCTGTATTTTCGCACCAAGGAACATCTTTAAGACGAGTGATATCATAATATAATACTCGGCACATAAGACAGCGCAATACACCGCCGTGGGTTGCGGCAGCTATGGTTTTGTTGCGATTCATACGAGCAAGGGCTAAAACTTCATCGTAGATGCGTACATAGGCATCACGCATGGATTCGCCACCTTCGGGAGCAAAATCCTGTGGGTGATTATTCCAAGCATCAGCAAGGCCTGGAATGGAGTTAAATGCCTCTACAAATGGTCTGCCTTCTACAATACCACCATCAAGCTCGGCTAAGTTTTTGCGAGTGATGATTTCTAAATTTTTGTTATAAGCTATAGCATTAGCGGTTTTTTGAGCGCGAATAAGTGGACTTGAATAGATAGCATCTATTGAAATGTTTTTAAAACGGTCTTTTAAATATTCTAATTGTTTGGCGCCGATTTCACTTATTTCGGAATCGGTAGAGCCTTGAAAAAGTCGTTTGTGATTGCCCATAGCCTCACAATGACGAACAAGATAGATATATGTCATTTTTAACCTCTGTTAATTTTTTACTTCAACTTTAATATTATTTGGAGCGTTTACGTTAATTATAGCTTTTTCTTGAGTGGTGTCAAGTGAAACGGAAATAACGCCGTTAGGAGTGGTGATGCTACCTGAAACTTTTAGTTTACGTGTGGTTTTTATAGGGTCGATAACAACATCGCAATAACCACAAGAGCCAGAACGTTGTTTAATGCCTAAAATACCGGTAAACAACTGTCGTGTGCATGCGCCGAACATAGGATGATTATGACTTGCTTTGCCGTTGTAAGTTTCCCATATTGTTGTAGCACCATGTCGTTTCATGTATAGGAAGGTTCCAATTTCTTCACCATCAAGGAGTTTAAGGAAAGTATCGCCATGACCATATTCAAAAAGAATTTCACATAAAATGTCGGTGCATAAAAATCCTGTATCAAAGTGACCGAGCGAATCATATTTTTGAGCAAGTTTGTGCGCTGTTTCACTTCCGGCAAGACCACACCAAATAGCGTAGGCATCAGCGCCTTGAATGCTGTTTGCGAAACTGTCGGTAGTAGGATCATAAAAGGTGTTTTTTACAGCGTTTTCTGCATTTTTCCGTAAATTTATAAAATAGGGGATATCATTATTTTGATTAGTGATGGCGGCGATTTCTTCAATGTATAAAAGATTTTTTATAAAATAACAAGTGTTTACGAAACTTTCAGGTATTATGGTTTTTTCAAGGGTACACCAGTCACCTAAACACCAGCCACCAACATCTTCGAATGCTATAAGTCCATTTTCTTGGCGAGATACTAAATATTCTATCCATTTTTTCATTGGTTTATAGCATTTTTTAAGCATATCAATATCGCCATAATATTTATAAAAATAGTATGGTACGTTTATGATTGCGCTGCCCCAACCACCAGGGCCGCCACCTCCGCCCATAAATGGTGCTGTATGGCGAACATGACCATCAATGTCTTGACAGTCAAGGATGTCTTGAATCCATTTTTTATAAAATTCTTTAGTATCAAGAGTAAGCATTACAGCGGGTGCCGCTAATTGACCATCTCCTGTATAACCAAGTCGTTCGCGGTGAGGACAGTCGGAAGGGTAACTACCGTGCATATTATCAAGTTGGGTGCGAACGAAGGCATTGTATAAAAAGTTCATACCCTCGTGATTTGATTCAAAACTTGAACTTACAGGTGTATCAGCGTGTATAACCTCTACATTTATTTCATCGAATTCACCTTCGATTTCAAAGAAACGGAAGGAGAACCATACGAATTTTGGCTTTATTATACGCGTAGTACCATCGGTTATAAATGAACTTTGCATAATTTGTGGTCCACCACTACGGGTAGCTTTCCAATGGCTTAAGGTTGTATCAAAATCAAGCGACATATCTTCGCTTAATATTTCTGCATAACGAAGATTAATTTTACTGCCTAAAGCGGCGCTTGTTTTAACAGAAACAATGCCGGTTATATTTTCGCCTACGTCAAAAATTTGTTTACCATTTACTGTAGCTATTTTTGTAGGTGTAATTGTACGTATAACCTTGTCAGGTGTACCGATTGCCTCGCTTAAAATAGTTTTTGGGGAGGGGATGACATCAACGGTTTTTTCTTCTTGTAATTTCACACTGAAGTCGATAGTTTCGCCTAAATATAAATTACAAAAACGAATAGGGCTGTCGGTATATGTTTCACTGCCATCAGAGCATATTTCGGTGTCATCTATTACGATTTTATATATACATTTAAGTGTGTCGCTATAAGAGGTATTGCCTTCTGCTATGCGTTCATCTTGGCGATACAAACCATTGCCGAGTTGAATGGTGAGTAAATTTTCGCCATTTGTTAAAAGATGAGTTATATCAAACTTATAGTAATATGTTCGATTTGTGGTAGTGCCTGAACATTTATGCGCAAAAAGGCTAAAATCACGTGGTTCGTAATCGGTAGCTACCGGCAAAAATTTATAATCGGTAACGAGGTTGCCATTTATTTTTGCCTCGAAATATCCAAGACCGGTTACGTATAAAGTGGCATTATTGTATGAGTCTATATTGAATTTTTTATAAAATATAGGTGAAACGCAATCTTTATGCGCACTTATCCATTGACACTTGTTAAAGGTATTCATGATTTGCTCCTTAAAAGGCAATTAAAAGTCCTTGTATAATGACCTTTCCGTTTTTGTGGGTTTTAATAGTAATTTCTGAATCTTCGTTTATAGGGGCACCTGTGTATGCACGATGCCACATAGCTCTTGGCCAACCGATAGGAGTTGTGTTACAGGAGGTTTGTTGACCTTTGAATGAAGTTTCAAATGATCCGTGTGAAGCAAAATATTGAACAAAGACGCGTTTTGCTCCTTTTGGTACCGATAATTTTATCGAGCCTTCGCAATTATCACTTACAAGGCAGCCACGCCATTTAGTTGAAATTTCGGGGATGCTTTCTGTGAATTCAAAACCTTTAGCTCGATTTTGGAATTCATAAGCGTATATGGCATAAGTTTTGTTAAAGGTGTCAAAATAAATCCAGCTTGTGTGTAGTTCATCCAGTGGGTAATCGGTCGAAAGGTTTGTGCTGTCGTAGACATTATCAAAGTAATTTGATACACAAAGTCCAAGCAAGGCGTGGCCTACATTATTAGGATGTATATCATCAGGTGATAATTTAGACCAGTCACAGATTAGTTCACCATTTGGGTAAACGGCATTACCGTAGCTGATTGCCGGTAGATTGTAATGATCGGCAAGTTCTTGATGGATGTGTTGAAGGCTGTTGCCATACTGATTTATTAGAAAAATCGGTATTACTGCGATACCTAAATTAAGGCATCTGCGAATTATTGATTCGTAGCTTTCGAATATTTCATCATTTAACAAAAAACGAATAGCGCTAGGATCATTTACAGAGAAATCCACAAAAACTAAATCAGGTTTATGCTTAAGTACCATTTGTTCTAAACGAAATGTGCCTAAAATTGATGGGGTAGCACCGATGCCGGAATTTATAAAATTGATTGAGGTGTTTGGAAATTGGGCTTTAAACCAATCACTAACACGTTCAAACCAACATTTTTCACCATCTAACGCATCGTTGTAGTCCTGAGCATTGTTGCCGATGTCGCCATAAGATTTTGCGTGAGAGCCTTCGGTTATTGAACCTCCGATAGCCGCGATAGTAACTGCTTCACCACGCGCGGCTTTGCATAATACTCGGCGCACACGATTGTTTGTTTCATCATCATCGTGGATATATGAGCGTAAAATCACATCATTTACGCTACTTTCATCGATGCTTAAAGCATTAGATATGGTCTTTAAAATGTTGTTATATTTTGATTTAACTTCATATTTTGTCATAGTGATCACCAAATAGTATATATTTTGTTTAATTATATAACAGAGCTATTTAAAAAGCAATCAAAAACTAAATTTTAAATTAACTATTGAAAGTTTAGGTAAATGCTGTTAAAATATAGAAAAACAACAAAAAAGAGGTAGTTTTATGTCTTGTTTACAACTTGAACCTGTTAAAAGCGGCGATACAGTTGCTTTGATGCATACAAGCATGGGTGACATTGAAATTAAATTGTTTCCTGAACAGGCACCAAAAACCGTAGAAAATTTTACTACACATGCTAAAAATGATTATTACAATGGAATAATTTTCCATAGAGTAATCAAGGATTTTATGATTCAAGGCGGTGACCCAACCGGTACAGGTATGGGCGGTGAATCAATTTGGGGTCGTTCATTTGCTGATGAGTTTACACCAGAACTTCATAACTTGCGCGGTGCGCTTTGTATGGCTAATGCTGGTCCTAATACAAATGGTAGTCAATTCTTTATTGTTCAGGCAAACGAAGTTCCGGCTAATATGCTTGATCAAATGAAGGGCCTTGCTGATAATGGTTTTCCACCAGAAATTACCGAAGCTTATGCTGATATGGGTGGTACACCTTGGCTTGATTTCCGCCATACAGTATTTGGTCAGGTAGTAAGCGGCATGGACATAGTTGATGCTATTGCAAATGTGGCTGTTGGCGCTAATGATAAACCTGTAAATGATGTTGTTATAAACGGCATTGAAATAATAATCAAATAAAAAGGAGTTTTTTAAAATGAAAGGTATTATTCTTGCAGGTGGTAGTGGAACACGTCTTTATCCACTAACTATGGTAACTTCAAAACAGCTTCTTCCGGTATATGACAAACCAATGATTTATTACCCATTGTCAACCTTGATGCTCGCTGGTATTCGTGATATTCTTATTATCTCGACTCCTACTGATTTACCAAACTTTGAGCGTCTTTTGGGCGATGGTTCTCGTTATGGTATTAATCTTTCTTATGCTGTTCAACCATCACCAGATGGTCTTGCACAGGCTTTCCTTATTGGTGAAGAGTTTATTGATGGCGATAGCTGCGCAATGGTTCTTGGCGATAATATTTTCTACGGAAGTGGTTTGAAACAGCATCTTCGTGAAGCTGCTGCTCGTGAAAAGGGCGCTACAGTATTTGGTTATTATGTTGATGATCCAGAACGTTTTGGTATTGTTGAATTTGATGAAAACGGAAAGGCAATTTCTTTGGAAGAAAAGCCAAAAAATCCTAAGTCAAATTACTGCGTAACTGGTCTTTATTTCTATGATAATCGCGTAGTTGAAATGGCTAAAAAGGTTAAGCCTTCTGCTCGTGGTGAGCTTGAAATTACCGATCTTAACAAACTTTACCTTGAGGATGATACACTTAATGTTGTAACACTTGGACGTGGCTATGCTTGGCTTGATACAGGTACAATGGATGCTTTGGCAGAGGCTACTGAGTTTGTAAGAGTTATTGAAAATCGCCAAGGTATTCAAATTTCTGCTGTTGAAGAAATTGCATACAAAAATGGTTGGATAGATAAAGAAAAACTTATCGAATCAGCAGAAAAATATGGTAAATCACCTTATGGTGAACACCTTAAAAAAGTTGCTGAAGGCAAGATACTTTATTAATTTAAACTTAACAAAATAAAAATTAAGAACCTGCTATTATGTGAACAAGTCCAGTAAAAACGGACAATAGAAAAAAGAACCCTCCTATGGTAGAATTAAACTATCATAGGAGGAATTTTTATGCCTAGAAACTACAGACATTTGAAAGAATATGAGAAAGAAATATTAGAATTAAAAACACA
>JAZRKK010000045.1:0-7280 GCA_045646305.1 Acutalibacteraceae bacterium | reverse complement strand
TTTTTTACGATGTAATTTCTTAGGCTGATAAGTTCTTTTCATTATTACTAACCTCCTTGTCCGAGACATAAATATACATATATCAAAATTTTCTTGGGGGCAAAATACCCCTTGTAATTAAGGATTATAACCCAAGCAATAAAAAAAGTCAATAAAAAAGTGTGCGTTTTAGCAAAATTTTATCGTATACTTGATTTCATAATATTTATATGATACTATAACCCCACCATTACTTGTTTGCTTTTTACTATTACCCATTGCTTTTACTCAGGGGTGTAGCTCAACTGTGAGACCGTCCGAATGGCATTCAGACGGCAGTCGGTTCGATCCTGATCATCTCCACCAAACAACCTTTATGCATAGGGGGTATTTTATGGAAAATACAAATAAATCAACAAAAAAAATTATTACTATTATTATCGCTTTAGTTGCAGCCTTGGTTGCTACATCTATTGTTTTGATAAGCGTTTTATTTCCAACCAGCGATATAATTTTATCAAGCGGTGGTATTTCTAATATTGAAAGTGCAACACAATCAGTACATGCAATTACTTCTAGCGAGGTATCTACCACACACAATGAAGACACAACAAACACAAGTGAGGAAGAAACTGTTTCAGATAATGCATCTTCAGCATCAAGCCAAGAAGATGTTTCATCTGTTGAATCACAAGTAGAGCCATTGCAAACTACTCCTACTGATTTGACAAGCGTTTCGCCACTTAAAAGTCGCCACGAAGTACCCGAAGATAGCGAAAATTTTGAAATTACTCTTTCATTTGCCGGCGATATGATTCTTGCTACAAACAAGGATACTCATTATTCAGGTTCATTACGTGACTATGCCGCTACTCATGACCCAAGTTATTTTTTGGAAAAGGTGCGCCCTATTTTCGAAGCTGATGATTTCACAATAGCAAACGTTGAAAATGTTTTTAGCGATCGACAATTAGAACCTGTTTTCAAAGATTATAGTCCTGCATTTTGGTTTACCGCACCTGCATCAAATATAAATATATTGTCAGGTTCTAGCGTTGAGGGTGCAATGATTGCTAACAATCATATTCGAGATTACGGCGAGGCCGGTTATCAAGATAGTGTTCAAGCAATAACTAATTCCGGAATGATTTATGGTGATGCTAGTCGCATTATGTATTTTGAAAAAGGCGGCTATGTTATCGCCGTTATATGTTCGGGAATGTGGGGCGAATACCAAGCAAACAACATTATAAATCTTATGAAAACCGCTCAAGAACACTCACACTATCAGGTTGTCTTATTCCATGGTGGCACTGAAAAAATTCATGCGCCTGAAGAATGGAAACAACGCGCAGCAAGAAAACTTGTTGATAATGGTGCTGATTTAGTCGTTGGCGGTCACCCACACGTATTACAACCTAGAGAAATTTATAACGGAGTCGAAATCGTTTATTCAATAGGTAATTTTTGTTATGGAGGACATCGTTATCCTGAAAACCGAACAGTAATTTACCAAATGACTCTCACGGTAGGTAAAGATCTTTCTTTACAAACAAGTAATTCCAATATTATACCATGCTATGTATACACAGGTAGTATTAACAATTTCCAACCTGCTGTGGTTGATGATGAGACTATTAAAAATCGCATACTTGATTTTATGAATGGAAAAATTGATTCACCTGTATAAAAAAGAAGCCATTGGATTACCGATGGCTTCTTTTTTATTTCCCTAACTCTTGATTTCTTTTATATGCTGCTTTAATACAAGCTGTAACTATATTTTCAAATTCGCTGTTTTTTAATACTGTAACTCCTTCTATTGTGCTTCCGCCTTTAGAACACACAGCATCTGTAAGTTGATCCGGTGTTTTGTTACTTGTAAGAAGCATCTTTGCCGCACCCATCATTGTAGCCGCCGCAAGTTCAATCGCCTGTGACTCATCAAGACCACACTCTACACCGCCTTTTGCCACAGCAGAAGCAAATGTATACATAAATGCTGGGCCACAACCCGAAACACTACAACCTGCATCCATAAGGCTTTCATCAATTTTGTAAAGTTTACCGCTATACTTTAAATCAGTTACAAAATCATTTACAACTTCATCACTAACACCATTTGCGCAATAAAGTGTAACGCCTTCACCCACACTAACAGGAGTGTTGGGCATAATGCGTATAACAGGCATATCCCCTGCTAATTCTTTTATCCTTTCGGTAGTTATTCCTGCTGCCATTGATATAAGAACCGGTTTTTTATCATTTAGCACATCCTTAATATCACCAAGCATTTGTGCCATCATCTGTGGCTTTACGCCAAGGTAAATTCTATCGCATTTACTTGCGATTGTTTTATTATCGCCCACACTAAGTGAAAGTTCTTGGGCTAATGCACTTGCTTTTGACTCATCAAAATCGGCAATCATTATATCATTTGTTTGTTTTGCCACCGCACGAATAAGGGCACCACCCATATTGCCGCAGCCTATAAAACCGTATTTCATTTTATCACCTTATATGACCTGTACCGTTAATTATATATTTATATGTAGTGAGTTCCTCTAATCCCATTGGACCACGCGCGTGAAGTTTTTGTGTGGATATACCCATTTCACACCCTAAGCCAAATTCACCACCATCGGTAAATCGGGTTGATGCATTAACATAAACCGCCGAACTGTCCACACCACTTGTAAACTTCAAAATAGCAGCATCATTATTTGAAATTATTGCTTCACTGTGACCTGTTGAATGCGCTGAAATATGATCTACTGCCTCAGCCACACCGCTGACACACTTAACCGCAAGTATATAATCCAAAAACTCAGTATCGAAATCATTTTCACCAGCAGGTATACCTTCAATAACACTAGCGGCCTTGCTGTCTAAACGCAATTCAACCGGAATTTGTCCATTTGCTTTTCTTTCAGTTACAAGCTTTTCATAAACTCTAGGCAAAATTATGTCTTTAATATCCTCATCAACAAGCAAAACTTCTGCCGCGTTGCAAACACTTGGTCTACTTGTTTTTGCATTATTAATTATACTTACTGCCATATCAATATCGGCTGTTTTTTCAACATATATATGACATATACCCGTGCCTGTTTGAATACACGGTACGGTAGCATTATTGATACAAGCATTTATAAGACCTGCGCCACCACGTGGAATTAGCATATCTATATATCCGTTTGCTTTCATTAGTGCAGTAGCACTATCGCGAGATGTATCGGTTACAAGGTTTACCGCATCTTCACAAATACCAGCATTTTTTAAACCCTCTCGCAAAGCAAACACTATTGCTTTGGCAGAGTTTATTGCCTCTTTACCACCACGAAGCACACAAACATTGCCGCTTTTAAGCGCCAATGCCGCTGCATCACTTGTAACATTTGGGCGACTTTCGTATATAATGGCAATAACACCAACAGGCACTGAAACGCGTGTAATTTTTAACCCATCATCGCGTGTATACTCCTTTAAAGTATGACCTATGGGATCAGGCAACTTAGCGACCGAGCGTATACCATCAGCCATAGCCTTTATTCTTGATCCATTTAACATAAGGCGATCAATCATAACATCGTTTATCTTACCACGAGCATTGTCGCAATCTGTTTTGTTAGCCTCAAGAATGTTTTGAATATTGTTTTCAAGCGCATCCGCCATACTAAGCAAAGCGGTGTTCTTTTGTTCAGCAGTAAGAGTAGAAACTATTGACTTTGCTGCTTTTGCCGATTTTAACATATCATTCATTTTATTGTTTCCCCAAGAATTTAGTTCCTATATTTTTACCCTCTACTACATCATAAAGGCTTGAAGGATTGTTTCCGTTTGTGATAATCATATCACAGCCACACGACATACAAATTTTTGCGGCATTTAATTTTGTTACCATTCCACCTGTACCAAGTGATGAGCCTTTTCCGCCGGCAAGTGCCATAATGTCATCGTTTATTTCATTAACCTCTGGTATTAATTTAGCATCATCACATTTGTGTGGATCAGCAGTATAAAGACCATCAATATCAGAAAACAACACAAGCACATCAGCGCCAACACTTTCGGCAACTATTGCCGCTAAGGTATCATTATCGCCAATTATAATTTCTTCAGTAGCTACGGTATCATTTTCATTTATAATAGGTATAGCGCCAAGTTCTAACAAACGATTAAGTGTGTTGTTAAAGTTTTGGTGACGTTCCTCATTTTTAAGATCGGCACCTGTCATAAGAAGTTGCGCTACTGTATGATTATATTCCGAAAAAAGTTTATCGTATGTATACATGAGTTCGCACTGACCTACAGCAGCAGCCGCTTGCTTAGTGGGAATGTCAGTAGGTTTAGTTTTAAGCGATAATTTACCAACACCCATACCAATAGCACCGGATGATACCATGATAACCTCATCACCTGCATTTTTTATATCACTTATAACCTTGCAAATTTCTTCCACGCGGCGAATGTTCAAATGTCCTGTCGCGTGAGCTAATGTGCTTGTTCCAAGTTTAACTACTATACGCATAAAATAATCCCCTTGAGCATATTATTAATGTCTATTATACATATATAGGTGCAAAAAATAAAGAGTTTTTTAAAAAAACGCTTGACAACGCTGCTTTAGCATGTTAAAATGTGAAAAAATTTGAAAAGCTGTGACGAAGACGGCTTAGAATTTGAGTTTTCAGAGAACTGTCGTTTGGTGCGAGACAGTAACAAGATTTCTAAAATGCCCATCACTTCCGAGCTGAAGGCCCGAAAGGCGTACGCCTAGTAGATACCTTCCGTGATTGCTGCGTAAAGGCATAGGGATTGTCAGATTCCGAGAGTGGTAACCGAAAGGTTGCAATTTGAGTGGTACCGCGAGTGTTTATTCACACCCGTCTCAAAGTTTTGAGACGGGTGTTTTATTTTATTTTGAAAGGAAGATTGATTTCAATGCAAACCAACACCGCTAAACAACAACTTATAGAGATTGCCGCGCGAATTAAGGAAATGCGCGAAATTATGGGTTGGTCTATTGCTGATATGGCAGAAAAAACCGAAGTAAGTGAAGAGCGATATACCGAATATGAAAATGCAAACATTGATTTTCCTTTTACATTTATACACAAATGCGCGTTAGCGTTTGATGTAGAAATGACACAACTTTTGGAAGGTCATTCTGCTAAACTTTCAAGTTATACCGTAACTCGCGCAGGTGGAGGTCAAAAAACAGCCAAAGAAGATGGTATCGACATCACAAACTTGGCGCCTAAATTTAAAGATAAGATTGCTGAACCTTATTATGTAAGATATGAATATTCAGCATCTCAACAAAATAAACCTATCCACCTTACAACACATTCAGGTCAAGAATTTGACTTTATTTTAAGTGGTTCGCTTAAAGTGCAAATCGGCGACCACACTGAAATTTTACACGAGGGCGACAGTATCTATTATAATTCCTCTACCCCTCACGGTATGATTGCTGTAGATGGTAAGGATTGTGAATTCTGCGCAGTTGTTTTACCTGGTGAAGATACAAAAGAAGATGCTGTTCGCAAAAGCATCGTTTCAACCAAACAAACAGAAAGCCTCGTTTGCGAAAGATTTGTTGAAACAACCGAAGATGAAACAGGTACATTACAAGATATCAAATTTAAAAATACCGATACCTTTAACTTTGGCTTCGATATCGTAGATGGTATCGCTGATAAATACCCCGAAAAACTTGCAATGCTTCACCTTGATGTAAACAAAACCGAGCGCCGCTTTACTTTTAAAGATATAAAACGTGCTTCAAACCAAGTTGCAAACTACTTTACATCACTCGGCATCAAGCGTGGCGATAAGGTAATGCTTGTTTTAAAACGCCACTATCAATTCTGGTTCTGTATGGTAGCGCTTCATAAACTTGGAGCTGTTGCAATACCTGCAACAAATCAACTTAAGGATCACGACTTTGAATATCGCTACAAAGCAGCTGGTGTAAAGGCACTTGTTTGTACTGCCGATGGTGATACAGCTGAAATTGCTGAAAGAGCAGCTAAAAACTGTGATTGTGTAGAACAGCTCATAATGGTTGGCGGTACACGTGAAGGTTGGCACGATTTCGATAGCGAATACAAACTTTTCTCAGGAAAATTCGACCGTCCAGAAGATGCGTCTGCCGGTAACGACAATGCACTTATGTTCTTTACATCTGGCACTACAGGAAATCCTAAAATGGCAGCCCACGCACACACATACGCATTGGGTCATTTTGTTACAGCAAAATATTGGCATTGCTGTGAACGAGATGGTTTGCATCTTACAATTTCCGATACCGGTTGGGGCAAATCGCTTTGGGGCAAACTTTATGGTCAATGGCTTTGTGAAGGCGCTGTATTTGTATACGACTTCGATCGTTTTGATGCCGCTGACATTCTTCCTATGTTCGCAAATTATGGAATTACAACATTCTGTGCGCCACCTACAATGCTTCGTATGCTTATAAAAGAAGACCTTTCTAATTATGATCTTACTTCTATACACCACATGACTACTGCCGGCGAAGCGCTTAATCCAGAAGTGTTTAAGCAATTTGAAAAAGCAACAGGTCTTCAAATAATGGAAGGCTTTGGTCAAACCGAAACAACACTTACTATCGCAAACCTACGTGGTACAACACCTAAGATTGGCGCAATGGGTAAAGCTTCACCTCAATATGATGTTGACATCGTTGATCTTGATGGCAATCCTGTCGCAGATGGTGAGGTTGGCGAAATCGTAATTCACACAAAAGATGGCGTTCCTTGTGGTCTTTTCAAAGAATATTATCTTGATGATGAAAAAACAAGCGAAGCTTGGCACGATGGTATGTACCACACAGGCGATACCGCTTGGCGTGATGAAGATGGATATTTCTGGTACGTAAGTCGTATAGATGATGTAATCAAATCTTCAGGCTACCGCATTGGACCTTTTGAAATCGAAAGTGTTATCATGGAACTTCCTTACGTACTTGAATGTGGCGTTTCGGCTGCTCCTGATGAAGTTCGCGGTCAAATAGTTAAGGCTAGTATCGTACTCACAAAGGGTACCGAAGGCACCGAAGAACTTAAAAAAGAAATTCAAGAGTATGTTAAAACTCACACCGCGCCTTACAAGTATCCTCGTCTTGTAGTATTCCGTGATGAATTGCCAAAGACCATCAGTGGCAAAATACAAAGAAACAAACTTTAATAACCAAAATTAAAAATATTGACAAAAAATTAAAGTTGTGATATACTATCATAAATTTATAAAGACTTTGACGAAGAGGGCATATCCCA
>JAZRKK010000044.1:0-2222 GCA_045646305.1 Acutalibacteraceae bacterium | reverse complement strand
TTTGTAGCCTGTATATTTGGTCGTGCGAATGGGCGGGTCCTATACGGCGGAGGGCTGTGAACCATGTCAGGCGGGGAACCGAGCAGCATTAAGCAGTTTTTTCCGTGCGAATAGTCAATCGGTTCATTCGTACGACCAAGCATATAGGCAAATTTTATTTTGGGGTGAAATTATGGCATATCAGGCGTTATATCGAAAATATCGTCCATCTACTTTTAGCGATGTTGTCGGTCAAGATCACATTACAAAAACTTTAAAGAACGAACTTGACTGTGGCAAGGTAGTACACGCTTACCTTTTCACAGGTACTCGTGGTACAGGTAAAACAACCTGCGCCAAAATTCTTGCTAAAGCAGTTAACTGTCTAAACCCCATAAATGGTGATCCTTGTGGCGAATGTGAAATCTGCCGCATGGTAGCATTAGATGAAGCAACAGATATCGTTGAAATGGATGCTGCTTCTAACAATGGCGTTGATGATATACGTGAATTGCGCGAACAGGTAAACTTTTCACCTGCCGCTTGTAAATACCGTGTGTATATCATCGATGAGGTTCACATGCTTTCTGGCGCAGCATTTAATGCTTTGCTTAAAACACTTGAAGAACCACCCGAACATGTTGTTTTTATTCTTGCTACTACCGAAGTTCACAAACTTCCTGCCACCATTCTTTCACGCTGTCAGCGTTTTGATTTTCGCCGAATCGACAGCAGCGAAATTGTATCCAGACTAAAATACGTTGCGCAACAAGAAAATTTAACACTTACTGATGATGCTGCAACACTTATCGCATCTGCGGCTGATGGTGGTATGCGTGATGCCCTTTCTATTCTCGACCTTTGCGCATCACATAATACCGAAATTAACGAAGATACCGTTGCCAACGTTTGTTCTATGGCGGGTAACGATTACCTTATAAAACTAGCTGACCTTATTAAAACTCACTCAACCGAACAAGCATTAATGCTTATTGATGAGCTTCACAATTCTTCGGTTGATATGCTACGATTACTTGCAGAACTGACACAACATTTCCGTGACCTTATGATAGTTAAGGTTGTAAAAGGTGACAAAAAGCCTATTGTTTGTTCTAGCAGCAAAATGAAAGCCCTCGAAGCACAAGCTCAAAGTTTCGATATCAAAGAAATAATGGCAATTTTAAGTATTTTACAAGCTTCTACAATCACTATGCAAAGTGGTAATCGCCGTTGCGAGATGGAGATGGCGTTAATTCGCCTTTGTAATCCTGAAATTCGCGCAGATCTAGCCTCTTTAGAGCGCAGAATCGCAGTTCTTGAAAGCAATCCACCTGTAACAGTAACTAAAAACGAGGTTACAAAACCAGTCGAAAGTCAGCCCGAGCAAGTGGAGGATGAAATTCCACTACCGGAATATGATGATGCTCCTGCTCCTTTAGAAGAGGAAAACATACAATCCACAGTCGAAACTGCTGACTCACCAGCGCCTCAAAATGGCATAACACCTGTCGCAAGATGGGGCGAAATAATCGGAATATTACGCAAAACATGTCCAATTATTGCAGGTGTTCTAGGTGATTCATCAGCATATATTGAAGGCGATAGATTGCTTATTGACACTAACAACTCGCAATTTAAGACACTTGTTAACGGTAATAACCCTGTTTATCGTGACAACATACGCAAAGCGGCTCAAACTATACTTGGTCAAGTTTATAAACTTGGTCCTTACCACGCAGCCCAAACACAAAGTGAAAGTGTTGATCCACTTCAAAGCTTTGCTCAAAAACTTAAACAACTTGAAAATAATTAAGGAGATTAGATAAAATGAAAGTACGTATTCCAAATTCTGGTGGTCCAGGAAATATGAATCAAATGCTTAAACAAGCACAAAAAATGCAAGAAGATATGGCAACACTTCAAACAGACCTTGAAGCGCGTGAATATACTGCTACTTCAGGAGGCGGCGCAGTTAGTGTTACAGTTGATGGAAAACATCTTATAAAATCAATCAAAATCAATCCTGACATCATCGATCCTGATGATGCTGAAATGATAGAAGACTTAGTTACTGTTGCAGTAAACGAAGCTATAACCAATGCTACTAAAACCGCAGAGGAAGAAATGGGTGCCATCACAGGTGGTCTTAATCTTCCAGGTATGTTTTAATTATGAATTATAACATCGTTCCTTTAACCGAACTCATCAACCAGTTTTCTCGTCTTCCGGGTATTGGTAAAAAA
>JAZRKK010000043.1:0-5846 GCA_045646305.1 Acutalibacteraceae bacterium | reverse complement strand
AAATCTTCCTTTCAAAGATACTCTTGGTCGTCCTGATCGCGATAATGTAATTGATGGATATATTAATCAAAATGAAGAAGATGTTTGTGCAGATGGTAACTGGCAAAAGTATTTTACAGTACGACCAGAACCTTTTAGTCTTGAAGAACAAAAGGCATATCTTGCTACTATTAATGTTCTTGCATTAGGTTCTGATGCGTTCTTCCCATTTGATGATAACATTGAACGCGCAAAACGTAGTGGTGTTAAATACATTGCTGAACCAGGCGGTTCAATTCGTGATGATGTTGTTATTGATTGTTGTAACAAGTATGGTATGGCAATGGCATTTACTGGAATGCGTTTGTTCCATCACTAATAATTACTTTTAAGGTGTATTTATGAATATATTAGTTGTAGGTGGCGGTGGTCGAGAACACGCCATTATCAAAAAAATAAAAGAAAATAAAAATGTTAATCAAATTTATGCTTTGCCAGGTAATGGTGGTATTGCTATTGATGCTGTTTGTGTTGATATAGCTGCTACTAATACTGATGCAATTGTAGATTTTGCGGTTAACAATAAAATCGATTATGCTGTTGTTGCGCCTGATGATCCATTGGTGCTTGGTTGCGTAGATGCATTAAATGCAAAGGGTATACCTTGCTTTGGTCCTAATAAAGCTGCAGCAATAATTGAAGGTAGTAAGGTTTTCTCTAAAAATCTTATGAAAAAATATGGTATTCCTACTGCTGAGTATGAAGTTTTTGATGATGCTCAAAAAGCTCTTGAATACCTTAAAACAGCGCCTATTCCTACTGTTATAAAAGCAGATGGCTTAGCACTTGGTAAAGGTGTTATTATTGCTATGACTCGAGAAGAGGCATGCGATGCAGTTGTTTCTATAATGCAGGACAAACAGTTTGGTAAAAGTGGAGATAATATTGTTATTGAAGAATTTTTAACAGGTCCTGAAGTTTCTGTATTGTCATTCACCGATGGTAATGTTGTGGTTCCAATGATTTCTTCAATGGATCATAAACGAGCAGGTGACAATGACACAGGTCTTAATACTGGTGGTATGGGAACAATTGCTCCAAACCCATATTACACAGAGTCAATTGCAGAAGATTGTATGCAAAAGATCTTTTTGCCAACTATTCGTGCAATGAAAGCAGAAGGCAGAACATTTAAAGGATGTTTATATTTTGGATTAATGCTCACTCCTAACGGACCTAAGGTTATTGAATATAACTGCCGTTTTGGTGACCCGGAAACTCAGGTTGTGTTACCACTTCTTGAAAGTGACTTACTTACTGTTATGCAAGCCGTTACAAATGAAACACTTGCTGAAACAGAAGTTAAATTTAGTGATAGACATGCATGTTGCGTAATTATGGCATCAAAAGGTTATCCTGAAGCTTATGAAAAAGGATATGAAATTAATATACCTAATGACTTGCTTGATAGCACTTATGTTGCCGGTGCTAATTTAAAGGATGGCAAACTACTTACTAATGGTGGTCGTGTGCTAGGTGTAACATCTGTTGCTGAATCACTAAATGATGCAATTATTTCATCATATAAAAAAGTAGAGAATATTAAGTTTGACAATCGTTATTATCGTAATGATATTGGTGCTAAAGCTTTAAAAGCAGGGGAGGAAAAGTAATGGTTTACAGAATATATGTAGAAAAGAAAAAAGAACTTGCTAATGAAGCAAAGGGTTTACTTAGCGAAGCTAAAAATCTTTTAGGTATAAGCAATCTTACCGATGTTAGAATTTTTAATCGTTATGATGCTGAAAATATTACCGAAGATTTATTTAACTATGCCATAGGTACAGTTTTTTCAGAGCCACAACTTGATATTGCTACTAAAGATATTGATGTTGATGGTGCAGTTGTTTTTGCAGTAGAGTTTTTACCTGGACAGTTTGACCAGCGTGCTGACTCAGCAGCTCAATGTATTCAAATTATTTCTCAAGGCGATCGTCCACTTATACGTTCTGCAAAGGTATATGCACTTTATGGAGAACTTACTGATGCTGATATTGCAGAGATTAAGAAATATGTTATTAACCCTGTTGAGGCTCGTGAGGCTGCACTTGAAATACCTGAAACAATCGTTTCAAAATTTGATATACCTACAAGCGTAAAAGTTCTTGAAGGATTTTTAGCGCTCGATCGCGCTGGTCTTGAGCAGTTTGTAAAAGATATGGGTCTAGCAATGGATGCAGATGACATTGCATTTTGTCAAAATTATTTTAAAACAGAAGGTAGAGAACCAACTATCACCGAAATTCGCATGATAGATACATATTGGTCTGACCACTGTCGTCATACAACATTTTTAACTGTAATTGATGATGTTAAGTTTGAAGATGAGCTTTTACAAAATGCTTATGATGAATATGTTGCTGTTCGCAAGGAATTAGGCCGTACTAAGCCAATTTGCCTTATGGATATTGCAACAGTTGCAGTAAAATATTTAAAAGAAAATGGCAAACTTGAAAAATTGGATGAGTCAGAAGAAATTAATGCGTGTACTGTTAAAATAAATGTAGATGTTGATGGTGTAAGCGAACCATGGCTCTTGTTATTTAAAAACGAAACACATAATCACCCAACCGAAATTGAACCTTTTGGTGGTGCTGCTACATGCATTGGTGGTGCGATTCGTGACCCACTTTCAGGTCGTGCTTATGTGTATGGTGCTATGCGTGTGACAGGTGCCGCTGATCCAACAGTTCCTGTTAGTGAAACAATTCCTGGTAAATTGCCACAGCGTAAAATTGTTACTACTGCGGCTGCCGGTTATTCATCTTATGGTAACCAAATTGGTCTAGCAACTGGTATTGTTGATGAAATTTATCATCCAGGATATGCTGCAAAACGTATGGAAATTGGTGCGGTTATTGCTGCAGCTCCTGCCGAGAATGTTCGCCGTGAAGTACCAAGCCCTGGCGATGTTGTAATCCTTTTGGGCGGTAGTACAGGTCGTGATGGTGTTGGTGGAGCTACTGGTTCTTCAAAAGCACATAATGCTCAGTCGGTTGAAACATGTGGAGCTGAAGTTCAAAAGGGTAATGCTCCTGAAGAACGCAAATTACAAAGATTATTCCGCAACAAGACTGCAACTCAAATGATTAAGCGTTGTAATGACTTTGGCGCAGGCGGTGTTTCTGTTGCTATTGGCGAACTTGCTGATGGTCTTGAAATTAATCTTAATGCTGTTCCTAAAAAATATGAAGGTCTTGATGGTACTGAAATAGCTATTAGTGAATCACAAGAACGTATGGCTGTTGTAATTGAGCCACATAATGTTGATGCATTTTTAGCACTAGCTGCTCAAGAAAACTTACAAGCATATCCAGTAGCAGAGGTTAAAGCAGAACCACGCCTTGTTATGAATTGGAATGGCCAAAAAATAGTTGATATCAGCCGTGAATTCCTTAATTCTAATGGTGCTGACAAGCATGTTACAATTACTCCTGAGGCTCCAAAATCATTTGGTGGTCCTGTTGATGGTGGTTTTGCTGATAACTATAAAAAGATTGCCGATGATCTTAATATGTGTTCAAAACGCGGTCTTTCTGAACGATTTGACTCAACTATCGGTGCTGGTACTGTTCTTATGCCATTTGGTGGTAAACATCAGCTTACTCCAATTCAGGCAATGGTACAAAAGATTTCTGTTGAAAAGAAACACACCGATGATTGTTCTCTTATGTCTTGGGGTTATAATCCTTTCATAACTGAACAAAGTCCATATCATGGCGCTTATTTAGCGGTTGTTGAATCTGTTTCAAAACTTATTGCTACCGGTGCTAAATTTGAGGATGTTTATCTTACTTTCCAAGAGTATTTTGAAAAACCAGGTACTGACGGAAAGCGTTGGGGCAAACCTTTGGCTGCACTTCTTGGTGCTTTCAAAGCACAAAAGGAACTTGAAATAGGTTCTATTGGTGGTAAAGACTCAATGAGTGGTTCATTTGAGGATTTAGATGTTCCTCCAACACTTGTATCTTTTGCTGTTACAACAGAAAAAATCAAAGATATTGTATCTCCTGAATTTAAATCAGCAGGTAATAAACTTGTATTATTTGCGCCAATTTATGATGAGGATACAAATCTTCCAAATACTAAATCTCTTATTTCAACATTTAATAAAGTTACAGAACTTATGCGTTCTGGTAAGGTTGTAGCTGCTTATACACCAGGTATTGGTGGTATTGCAGAAGCAGTTATGAAGATGAGTTTTGGTAATGGACTCGGCTTTAAATATGAGGATTATTTAAGTGTTGCTAAAATATTTGATTATTCTTACGGTTCATTCTTGCTTGAAGTTACTGAAGATATTGATGATGGTATTTTAATTGGTACTGTAACAGATGATGGTAAGATTACGTTAGGCAACGAGAGTGTTTGCATAAATGAACTTTTGGGAATTTATGAAGATAAATTAGAATCAGTTTATAGCTGTAATATTCCTGATTTAAATACTCCAATGCAAAACTTTGAGTATAAAGCTACTGAGTATGCTGCTCCTGCAATTAAGGTTGCAAAACCAAAGGTTCTTATTCCTGCTTTTCCAGGAACTAACTGTGAGTACGATAGTGCAAAGGCTATGCGCGATGCTGGTGCAGATCCTGAAATAGTTGTTATTAAAAACTTAACAGCTTCTGGTATTCAGTCAAGCGTTGAAGAATTTGCTGAAAAACTAAAGACAGCTCAAATGATATTTGTACCTGGCGGTTTTTCAGGCGGTGATGAACCTGATGGTAGTGGTAAATTTATTACCGCATTCTTCCGCAATGCTGCAATTAAAGATGGCGTTACTGATTTGCTTGATAATCGTGATGGTTTAATGTGTGGTATTTGTAATGGTTTCCAAGCTCTTATTAAACTTGGACTTGTACCTTATGGTAAGATTATCGATACTGATGAAAATTGCCCTACACTTACATTTAATACAATCGCACGTCACCAGTCTCGTATTGTTCGTACACGTATCGCTTCTAATAAGTCTCCTTGGCTTTCTCTTACAAATGTTGGAGATGTATATAATGTTCCAATTTCACATGGTGAGGGTAGATTCTTAGCAAGTGAAGAACTTATTAAAGAATTAGCAGCAAATGGTCAAATTGCTACACAATATGTTGACCTTAATGGAAATGCTACTAGTGATGTTCACTTTAATCCAAATAACTCAATGTACGCTATCGAAGGTATCACTTCACCTGATGGTCGTGTATTTGGTAAGATGGGTCATAGTGAGCGTATAGGTGAAGGACTTTACAAAAATGTTCTCGGTGAATACGATATTCGTATGTTTGAGGCAGCAGTTAAGTACTTTAAATAATATTATCGGAGTTGAGTAAATGGCTTATTTATCTGATATTGAAATCGCGCAACAGTGTGAAATGAAACCAATAACCGAAATTGCTAAAAAGGCAAAGGTTAATGAAAAATATATTGAGCAGTATGGTAAGTACAAGGCGAAGATAGATTTATCACTTCTAAAAGATACTGATAGAAAAGATGGAAAATTAGTTCTTGTAACTGCTATTACCCCAACAGCTGCAGGCGAGGGCAAGACCACAACTACTATTGGTCTTGCCGATGGACTTGCTAGAATTGGCAAGGATGTAACTGTTGCACTTCGTGAGCCATCTTTGGGACCTGTTTTTGGTGTTAAAGGCGGTGCAGCAGGTGGCGGTTACGCTCAGGTTGTACCAATGGAAGATATTAATCTTCACTTTACTGGCGACTTTCATGCGATTGGTGCTGCTAACAATCTTCTTGCTGCTATGCTTGATAACCATATTCAACAGGGTAATGCGCTCGGCATTGATGTTCGTAAG
>JAZRKK010000042.1:0-41060 GCA_045646305.1 Acutalibacteraceae bacterium | reverse complement strand
AGAATTGTCGGGTCCTTATTATCTTGTCGTTGTTTAATTTTCAAGGTTCGTGCAGCGCCTTTTTGGCACTCCAAGCGCACCCTTTCTCAAAGGTGCCCGATTATAATACCACAGTGAATGGGGTTTGTCAACACTTTTTTTTAATTTTTTTTAATTTTTTTTAAACTTTTTTTAAAGGCTAAAAATTGCACTATATATAGGGGTATGTAAGCTTTATTAACCACAATAAACGCACAAAAAAACGAGCAAGTGTACAAAAACTTGCTCGTTTAATAAAATTGTTTTTTTTTAAATTTAAAAGATACCTATTGACTGTAAGAACAAAAGTAACATTAAAGCGGGTGCAATATACTTAATCATAACGGTATAAAGTTTTTTTCTGCTAAACTTTACACCACCAGTCTCAACCTCATCAATTACCCATTTTGGTTTTACAACCCAACCGATTACAACGCAAGTGAGCAATGATATAATTGGCATAAATAAACTATTACTTATATAATCGAGTACATCGAGTAGATTTTGTCCTGTTGCACCCGTAGGCAATGTTACACCAAAACTTAACACATTATAACCTAGGCACACAACAACAGCAACAGTGGCTGCTAAAACGGTTGTTACCAAACTGGCCTTTTTACGTGTGACATTAAAACTTTCCATACATGCGCCTACAATTGCCTCCATGATGGATACGCTAGAAGTAAGTGCAGCAAATGCCACCATTATAAAAAACGCTGGTCCAACTATGCGGCCTACAAAACCCATCGCGTTAAATACCTGAGGAAGTGATTGGAATATAAGTCCTGGACCTGCTTTCATGCCTTCGGTTCCCATAAATACATATACAGCAGGAACAACCATAAGTCCGGCAAGGAAAGCTACTATTGTATCAAAAACCTCTATCTGAGCAACAGATTTATTAAGGTCTACATCTTTTTTAACATAAGAACCATAAGTTATCATTATACCCATAGCAACCGAGAGAGAGAAGAAAAGCTGACTCATAGCGTCAAGCAATACACTCATAAAGTTTTTAAATGTAAGGTTTGAAAAATCAGGCTTTATGTAAACCAACAAACCTTGTACACCGGTTCTTACTTCGCCACTTGCATCAGGTTGACTTTTTGTAGTAAGCGAAAATGCGCTGATACCAAGGATTAAAACAAATAACGCAGGCATAATGATTTTTGAAAAACGTTCTATTCCCTTTTCAACGCCACAAAAAACTATAAACGCGGTTATTGCAAGGAAAGCTAACATCCAAACTATTGGTGGTGTTTTTGATGTTATAAAGTTTACAAAGTAATCACTATTTGCCGTATCTGTAAATTCGGTTACCGATGATACCATGTACTTAAGTATCCAACCACCAATAACAATATAATAGGTGATTATTATCGAAGGCACCGCAAAGGTAAGTTTTCCAAGAAAATCCCATTTTTTGTTAATATTTTTAAATGCATCAAGCGAACTTTTTCCTGTTTTTCTTCCGATAGCGATATCAGTCATAAGAAGCGAAAAGCCAAAAGTTAATACAAGAATTAGATAAACTAGTAAGAATAATCCTCCGCCGTGCTTTGCTGCAAGTGTTGGAAAACGCCAAATATTACCAACGCCTACCGCGCTACCAGCAGCGGCAAGAACAAACCCTAATCTACCGCTAAAACTGCTTTTTTTGTTTTGAGTTTCCATTTTTTATCTCCTAAAAATAAAATAACCATTGTCAAATCAATGGTTATTTTATCACTTTAATGTGCTAAATGCAACATATTTTTATAAGTTTAACCTAAGATTACTATACCTGCTATTACGAGAGCAATAACCGCGTAATGTTTCCAAGACATTTTTTCTCTTAGGAATATTCTGCTCCAAAGAACAGATATTGCGCAATAAGCTGAAATAATTACCATACCTGCGGAGAAATCGCTAAACATAACAGCCATATAGAATATCTGGCCTATTGTTTCGCACAACCCGCCCCAGAACAAGTTTTTATTTCCTTTAAACACATTGTCCTTTTTAACGAATTTAATCCAAACAAATGCAAAAATAGCAAGAACAAAGAACGTTAATTCGAATGCAGAGTTTGCAGCATAATCGGTAATTTCATAACCTGTTTTGTCAATAAATGAGTCTGAGAAAATATACTCATCACCAACAGTTCCTAATGCATCAATGATAAGATACGCGATAGGAAGCAAGAACGCGAGTATGCTTTTTGCATATTTTCGGTTAGCTAATTCTTGTCTAGCTTTTCTTACCTCCTCATCCTCTTTTTGTTCGATAAAGCCTAATGCAATAATACCCACAGTTATCATAGCGATACCAACGATGGTTGTTGTTGTTATATCTTCGGTAGAAAAAATACCAAATACTAAACACAAAAGAAACGCTAATGCTCCTGAAGAGTTACAAATAGGTGAAGAAATTGATAATTCAATATATCTAAGTCCTATATAACCTACTACCATGGCTAATATGTAAAGCGCGGCAATTGGTAGATACGCAAAGAAGTCAAATAGTTTAAAATCTGTGTAGAATAAGCTGGCAACAATTTTATTAACTTTATCTACGCCGATAGTTGAATTAATTACAGCGCCACCAATAAGCGTAATAAAGAAGTGAATTCCCATTATTAAACCTACAGCAAAAACAACCTTCCAATGACTGTTTTTATCACGCTCACGTGTACCCATTTTTGAAAAAAGGTCAGAACCGCTCCAACAAAGCAATGCTAAAACCGAAAAAATAAAAAATATATTCATTTTTACCCCTCTTATAAATTATTATCTAGTTTTTAAAAGCAATTTATTTTTGGGGGTGGTCTACGGCGAAAGTGTCGATTAGCAACACGATTTCTATGTCGTTTTGTCATAAATTATTCCGAAAGCTTACGGGCAAAATCAGCAAGTTCTTCATCATTATAAAATTCTAAAGTAATTGTGCCCTTGCCATTGCCTTTTGACTTTATTTCTACCTTTCTACCAAGTTCATTTTTAAGCGAAATTTCAACCTCGCTATAAAAATTATTTTTCGCAGCAGGTGAAGTATTTTTCGCAGTCTTAGTTTTTGTTTTCGACATAGCCTCAAGTTCACGCACCGAAGCGCCAGAAATAGCCGCATTTAACATTTCGGTAGCTTGTTCACTATTGTCGGCCGAAAGTATAGCACGAGCGTGGCCCGCAGTTATTTTTCCATCCTTGAGTGCGTTAAGCACTTTTTCATCAAGATTTAAAAGGCGCAACGAGTTTGTAACAGCGCTTCTAGATTTACCAACATTTTCAGCTACTTGCTCCTGGGTTAGACCATATACATCTATAAGCGTTTTGTAGCCTTGCGCTTCTTCAACAGCATTGAGGTCTTCACGTTGCAAGTTTTCAATAAGCGCTATTTCAAAATATTTTTGATCATCAACTTCTTTTATAACAACGGGAACTTCTGTTAGTTCTGCCATGCGACAAGCGCGCCAACGGCGTTCGCCCGCAACTATTTGATAAACACCGCTTGAAGTGGGGCGCACTACTATTGGTTGAATTAGTCCATGCTTTGCTATGCTGTCAGCAAGCTCGCTAAGAGCATCCTCATCAAAATTTGTTCTTGGTTGGTTTCGATTTGGTTCTATCTCTGAAAGTCTAAGAGTAACAACTCCCTTTTCATCGGTTGCATTTTCGTTAAATAATGCATCAAGTCCGCGACCAAGGCCGCCTTTTTTTGCTGCTGCCATAATTTAGCCCCTCCTATTTCTCTTTAAAAATTCTTTCGCAAGGTCGTTGTAAGCAATACAACCTTTGGAACGTTTGTCATAATACTGTATTGGACAGCCATAACTTGGCGCCTCCGAAAGTCTTACGCCACGTGGAATAACAGTTTTGTAAAGCTTGTCTGCGAAGAATTTTTTAATTTCGCCTACAACTTGTTGTGTAAGGTTTAATCTACCATCAAACATTGTAAGCACTATTCCCTCTATCTCAAGCATTGGATTGTATAGTCTTTTTACCTGTCGCACAGATGCCATCAACTGAGAAAGACCTTCTAGTGCGAAATATTCGCATTGAATAGGTACTAGCACAGTGTCCCCTGCATTTAAAGCGTTTATAGTTATCAAACCTAACGAAGGCGGACAATCTATAAATATGTAATCATAATTTTCTCTGATTGGCGCTAATGCGTTTTTTAACGCAGATTCACGATGTTCGATTTCAATCAAATCAACCTCGGCAGCTGCCAAATCCATCGAAGCGGGAATAACATCTACATTTTTAAACTCTGTTTTAACAATTGCATTTTCAGCTTTTGCTGTTCCAATAAGCAACTCGTAAGCAGTTGCGCCACCTTGTTTTTTACTTATACCGTATCCGCTTGTGGAATTGCCTTGAGGATCGGCATCTACCAACAACACCTTTTTACCAGACAAGCCTATGCCAGCAACAAGATTTACAGCGGTAGTTGTTTTGCCAACGCCACCTTTTTGATTAACAACAGATATAATTTTACCCACAATGATATCCTCCGTGTCTACTATTTATATGAAAGTAAAATAATTATATATATATAATATATAAATATATCAAACAACAAAAGCAGTAATGTTTCACGTGAAACATCACTGCTTTCATTATACACATAAATTTATTGCTTGTAAACAAAAAATATTATTTATCTCCTGATTTAAATATCAACGACATAACAAAACCAAAGAATATTGCCGCAGTTATACCTGAAGCTGTTGCGGTCAAACCGCCACACATAATACCTATAAATCCATATTGCTGTATTGCTTCAACTACCCCGTTAGCCAACGAGTAACCAAAACCAGTTAACGGAACGGTCGCTCCAGCTCCAGCAAAATCAACAATAGGTTTGTATATACCTAGCGCCGTAAGCAACACACCACCTACCACATACGCCACAAGTATCCTTGCGGGTGTCAGTTTTGTGTAATCTATCAAGACTTGGCCTATCGTGCATATAAAACCACCAACAAAAAACGCCTTTAAACAGTTTATCAACAAATCCAAACAATCACCTCTATGTTTCACGTGAAACATTGTTTTGTTTTATTGTTATCTGTACAAGGCGTTTTATACATCATATTCTATATTGAATTGTTTTTTTATTATTTGCAAAACGGTATTTAAATCTAAATTTTTTACTCTTGCGCTATCTGCACTCTCGCTTCTCACCGTAATTTTAACCTTACATGTTTTGAAGCGTCTGTCTGGTAATGTCTGTGATATTTTGATAACACCAATATTGCTTTTGTCACAATATAACTTACGAACATTAAATCCAGCCGAACCAGATATTAACACACTATCAGACAAACAAAGCTGACCGTTTTTGTAATTATTAAAACAAACACTTGCGTAATATCCATCGAGAGCTAATGCGATAACCGTTAAAAATAAAGTAAGTTTATCAAAATAAGGAAAAATTATAACTATCGATGCGGAAACACCTATTATAAACAAAGCTGTTATCGCAGGAAGAAATAAAAATCTATTCAGATTAAACAAACTTTTTTTCGGCTTAATTGGTTTGCCATGTGGTTTAAAGTGTTTGAAGTGGCGTTTGAAATGTTTTTCAAGTTCGTCATGCGATGCAATCGGAACAACAACCGCTTTTTCGCCTCTTGCATTACCATAGCCACCCACGGAAGCTATCATAGAATATTTTTTTACAACTCGCATAAGTGGAGTTTGTTCAAAGCAAATATTGTTTATTTTCGATTTTTTAAATAAAATTCTCTTTCGCGTTATAAACCCTGACTGTACTTCGGCCGTTTCTTTCCCACTTTCTAATTTAAAGTTAATGTTTTTTACAAACGATATCATAAACGCAAAAAAATATGCTATCAATAATATCAAGGTGACCGTATTAACTATTGGTGGAAAAATATTATTGAATTTTGATGAAACGTGATTAATTTCGTTTAAAAGCATTTCAGAAATCGCAACACCAAGCAAATCACTTGCTTGATTTAAAATCGGTACCCCTACAATCATGCCTGTAAACGCCGAAGATGTGGTCGCAGCGAGTATCGCTATTTGGAATGGTGAAAATTTTATAGTTTCGCGATTTTCTTCACCATATATCTGCTCATAAAATTGTTTTGCATCATTTTTACGTAATTTGAAGCAAAAATCGCTCTTTTTAGGCATACCAGCTTCTGTATTAATAGAACATTCTACACTTCCAAAAACATAGTCTACTATATTTTGTTGTACGATAACACTTGATATTCTCGAAAATTCAATTACTGCGCACGATTTTATTAAAAAGCCTTTTTTGATTGTTATTTTTTCTTGCTCTACATTTAAACTTATTGAACGCCATCTTAACACAGTGATTGTGGAAATAAAAACCACACACAATATTTCAAGCGCTAACAGGCCATTAATTTCACCTTTTGTGATGTACTGTATGATAGCACGTATAAGCGGTATAAACAAAACAAACAAAAACGGCTTTATAATGCGAAAAAGCATTATGGGATGCGCTTTATACACTTTATTAGTCATTTCGTTTCACCATTAGATTTTCTAGCAGATAATCTACATCAGTGGATTTTAATTCCGGAATCAAAATCCAACCTCGAGCAGCTTTAAGCATTACACACTTTAATTTTAAAATCGAAGAAAGCGGAGTTGTAAAACTCTGTGCGAAAACCAATCTCGGAAAAGGCATAATGTTTGTTGTTTTTATTAAAATACCCTTAGTAATACATATGGAACTTTTATCTATCATTATTTTATAACTTTTGAAAAAAAACGGAACATACGTAATAACAAATACCAAACCAAAAATTACAATAATCGCAGCTAAAAATAACAGCCAGTTTGCGTAACGAGCAAAAAAAGCCACTGCCGCGCCAAGCGCGGCAAAGGCTATAAGTATTCTAATTTGCCACAAAATTCTCGTTCTTTTAGGCAACGTAAAGGTCATTAAATACACCTCGGTTATTTTTTAATCTTATCCCAATATTCTTTAAAAGTTTGTTCGTTTTTATTATCACCAAATTTATAATAAACCTTGTTTTTTATATTATCAGGCAAATATTGTTGGTTTACATAATGCATAGGGTATGAGTGTGGGTACAAATAGTTTTGTCCTTTTACCAAAGCATCTTCACCATCAAAATGTTTGTTTTGTAAATGGCGTGGTATATCGCCACCGATACCTTTTTCAACATCTGCCATTGCAGCATTTATAGCATCATGTGCTGATACCGATTTAGGACTTGTTGCCACAAGAATTACAGCGTTTGCAAGTGGCAAACGCGCTTCTGGTAGTCCTACGGTCATAGCAGTATCGACTGCTGCCTTAACAATAGGAATTATCTGCGGATATGCCAAACCAACATCTTCGTTAGCACACACTAAAAGGCGGCGACAAGCGCTAGGTAAATCACCAGCGGCAAGTAGTCTTGCTAAGTAATAAATTGCAGCATCCGGATCGGATCCTCGCATAGATTTTTGGTACGCTGATACTATATCATAGTGAGCATCACCCTCGCGATCATAGCGAACTGAATTGCCATCTAGTATTTGTTCGACAATATCATCCGATAACTCTATTTTATCCGATGAAACAGTTAACATAACGCACAACTCTAACATATTAAGCGAACGCCTTACATCGCCTGCGGCTGCGCGTGAAATTTTGTTTATGTTGTCATCGCTTGCGATTATTTTTTTGTTGTGTTCTTCGCTTAAAATATCAATTGCTCGTTTTAAGACTACCGAAATATCTTCACTAGATAAAGTTTTAAATTCGAAAACGGTAGAACGACTTAAAATAGCATTATAAACATAAAAATAAGGATTTTCGGTAGTAGAAGCGATAAGTGTTATATCGCCGTTTTCAATATACGACAACAATATTTGTTGTTGTTTTTTGTTAAAATACTGAATCTCATCAAGATAAAGCAATATTCCTGATGCGGCTTCCATTGTGCCTATATCACCTATTACCTCTTTTATATCTGCGGTAGAGGCTGTTGTGGCATTTAGGTAACATAGTTTTTTGCCTGTTTGTGAGGCAATAATTTTAGCGATAGTAGTTTTGCCCACTCCTGATGGACCATAAAATATTAAATTAGGTATTTCACCTGATTCTATAATTTTGCGAAGTATTTTTCCTTCGCCAATCAAGTGCTTTTGTCCTGTAACATCATCAATGTTTTTAGGTCTTATTCTATCTGCAAGTGGTGTTTGCACATCTACCGCCTCCTTAAACATTTACTTATTATTATTTTACATTAAATTTTATTCTTTTTCAACTGTAAAAGACATATTTATATCTTGGGTGAAAATATGACAAAAACAGTTTTTATAAAAAACGCAGCAATTCTTACAATATCATCATTAATATTGCGTTTTGTAGGAATAATTTTCAAGGTTTGGCTAGCGGCAAAAATTGGTTCAGAAGGCATTGGACTATATCAGCTTGTTTTTGCTGTGTATATGTTTGCCGCAACATTCGCAACAAGTGGAATTTGTACTGCTGTTACTCGCCTTATCAGCGAAGAATTAGTTATAGGAAATAAAAGCGGTATAAAAAGAATTTTATCCCGATGTATTTGGTTGTCAGTTGTTATAGCTTTTTTTACTATACTTGTTTTGTTTTTCGGCGCTGATTTTATTTCAACAAAACTTCTTCAACAACCAAGTGCTTCCCTTTCTCTTAAAATACTAGGTTTTTCGTTGCCTTTTATGGGAATGTGCAATTGCATAAAAGGTTATTTCATAGCAAGACGAAAAGCCACACCTTCATCTACTTCGCAACTTTTTGAACAAGTTGTTCGAATTGCTGTAATAGTTCCTCTTGTAATTAAATATAACGTTCTTGGACTAGAATACACCTGCGCTGCTATTTTGCTTGGTGATACCCTGGCCGAAGCATCATCGTGTATCTATGTATTTATTCTATATAGATTAGATTTTAAAAAGCTTGAAATTTCTTCACCCTTAACAAAAAAGAGTTACAAACTATTACCTTTAATATCGCATATTGCTTTACCTATAACTGCTGGCAGATATCTTAATTCTTTACTACGTATGATCGAAAATGTTTTGGTTCCTATCTGCTTGTCTAATTCTATTTTACACAGTAATGGAATTTCGCTTTTTGGTATGATAAAAGGTATGGCTTTACCGCTTTTGTTTTTTCCTTCAACACTACTAAGTGCTCTTTCTACCCTTTTGTTACCCGAAATATCCGAAGCTTCAATACGAGGTAAAAGCGGTATTGTTAAAAGCATAGTATCACGCATAATAAAAATCACAAGTATTATTTCTATTGTTTTTTCTAGTTTGTTTTTTGTTATAGGAAAAAATTTAGGGCTTTTGATTTACAAAAGTTATGATGTTGGTTTTTTGCTGTGCGCACTTTTCCCTATTGTTCCTTTTATGTATTTAGATGCCATATCAGATGGTGTGCTAAAAGGTCTTGACCAGCAAAAATTTACATTTTATGTAAGTGTTATCGATTCTAGTATACGAATAGCTCTTGTGCTTTTGCTTCTTAAAAAATTTGGTATTTATGGGTTTATTGGTATAATGTATTTTTCTAATTTCTTTACTTGTTTTTTAAATACAAAAAGACTCTTAAAAGTAAGTAATTTAAAATTATCCCTAATAAAAATCTTTCTATTACCTATAACCTGTGCTTTTTCAGTATGCCTTTTTACAAATTTTTTACTTAAATATTTAAATTTATCTAATCTTGTTTTTGTTGCTTTATTATGTCTAATTTGTATACCTGCATACTTTTTATTGTTGTATATATTCGATGTTATAAATTATGACGACATAAGCTTTATTAAAAGAAAATAAGGAGGATTTAAATCCTCCTTATATTTTAATTTTTTTGGAAACAAAATTTGCTAAAAACACTAGTAATATATCTTTGAACACAAAAGGTAAAGAAGCACTTACAAAAGATATTATCAAATTATTACCCGTAACAATGTGGTACTGAACAATTCCAAGCGCATGACAAATTAAAATAGATATTATCATTAACAAATATTTAATTTTTTTCTTTTGGCAATTTTTTATAATCCCGCAAATAGCGGCGGTTATTAAAAACCCCCATATAAAACCACCGGATGCCCCGAATAAAACCCCTACACCGCCTGAAAACAAAGAAAAAACAGGTATTCCTACCGCACCAAGCGCTATGTAAACTGTTGTTGCTGCGATAGCGCTTTTTACACCAAGGCAAAAAGCTGTAATACAAACACCAAATAAAGAAAAAGATAAATTAACACCAAAAGGTGTTGGAAGTGAAATCCAAGCTGATGCGGCTATAACAGCGGTAAAAAGAGCCGTTAGAGCTATTTTTTTTATTTTAAAACTTTTCATACAGGTAATTGCTCCATACCTATTATTTGTATTTCTCCATGTGATAAAACATTTTTATTACCATCAACCTCAACAACTAGTTTTGCATCATCATCAATTTCTAGTACCGAGGCAACAAATATTTTATCATCTTTTATATATTTTATTTTTTTACCTTTCAAAAAGGATCTGTTTTGATATTCTTTTATATATTCTTTTTTTTCTAAATTTCCATAAAATTTAAAAAATTCATTTAAGAAACATTTAAAAATTTTCCTTTTTACAGCGTTTTTAAATATTTTTATATCTCCATTATGAAAGACACTGTCTGCTAAAGGTAATTCCTTTGGAAATTTTTCTTTTGGTTCAAAAATATTTATACCCACACCTAAAATTATATAATCTATATTTCCGGTGCTTGTAAATCCACCTTCGGTAAGAATACCACTTACCTTTTTATTGTTTATATATATATCATTTACCCATTTTATATCACACTTTTTATTTGTCACTGACTCTATCGCATGAGCAACAGCAACAGCGGCAGCAACCGTTATAAATAAAAAGTCTTTTTGTTTAGGTCTTAAAACAATTGAAAAGTAAAGACCTCCTCGTTTTGAAACGAAAGTTCTACCAAGTCTACCTTTTCCCGCTGTTTGCTCATTGGCTATAACTATTGTTCCCTCATTAAAACCTTTTGTAGCAAGTTTTTTTGCGTAATCATTTGTAGAATTTATCTTATTAAATCGAATAATTTTCATTTTTTCTCTTTTTCTTTTCTTTTTTTACAAATATATCACTTTTTTTAATTTTTTTCAATGTTTTTTATTGAGCCAATGTTCCATCAAAATAAATTTCAGCTTGGTCTTTCGATGTTTCCATAGATCCTATCCAACTTGTTGTAAATTTTTCAGGATTATTTTGATTAAACTTAATTACTCTTCCGCCTCGACAAAATTCATCACTATAACAACCGGTTGATAATTTACCCGCAAAACCTAAAAGTACACCGTTGTAAGAACCTATAATATTTGTATTGTGTTCGTGTCCAAATATAACAGCCTTTACATCACCTTTTTTTAAAACAGAGTCGAAAAATCCTCTATCATTTTGTTGAGCAGTTACATGTAAAAAACTTTGTTTTACAAAAGTACCATCAAAACAGGTATAATTTTCGACCGCGGAACCATTTTGATTTGTAACACCATATATTTTATATACTCCTCCGGCTGTTTTTGCTTTTGCGTTACCACCATTAGCGCTATAAAACATATCTATTGTCTGTGTTATTGGTATGTGCATACAAACTAAGGATGTAACCACCTTATTTTTATTTAAAATTTTAAGTTTTTCAGATTCTTTTTCGTACCAACTAATTTGATTTTTAGTAAGCCCTTCGTATCCGTATTTATTGCTCGTTCCCGTATCCATACAATAAACTGCAAATACTATTTTTTTACCATCGTTTGAATATATTGGTATGACATAATTCATAGGTCTTGTAAATTCATAGTTTTTGTCAGTTACGTTTACCTTTTTATTAAGACAATTATCATATTTTTTATATAACTTGTAATTTTTGTTTTTAAAATAATCGTGATTACCGTTTGTTGTAGACCAGTAAATGTTTTTTTCTGTAATTGGTTTTATAAAAATATCCCACATATCAGCTGGTACGTTGTTTTTTGAGTTCATATCACCATTTATTATTACATAATTTGGATTTGATTTTTTTATTAAAATTTCAAGTTCAGTACGCGCCTCTAACCACTGTTTTTTGTTATCACACTGTGGGTCAGAAACTACAAGAATAGTAAAATTTCCATTAGAATCACAAAATAATTTTTTATTAATTTTTTCATCATTTTTTAAAAATAATATAATTAAAATTAAAATTGAAAAACAAAATAAAAACTTTTTCATATAATTCCCCTATCATTAAAACATCATTATTTTTTACTAAATAAAAATGTTTAATGCTGTAAAAAACAGGGGGTAAATATATTGACTTTTTATTTTTGTTTATATATAATAAATAGGCTAAATTTAATGCAATAACGAGATGTGGCTCAGTTTGGTAGAGCGCTGCGTTCGGGACGCAGAAGCCGCAGGTTCGAATCCTGTCATCTCGACCAAAAACAAGGTTACTTTTTTTGTTTCCTTGTTTTTTATTTTAAATAAAAAGGAATTTTTATGAAACTTAAACCTATTGCTTACATTAAAACTGATTTTAAAGAAAAATTTGGTATTCCTAGACAAAGTGGGATTATTGAAGAAATAAAAGGTGAAATAATTTTTGAAAAAGAATTTCGCAACCCTGAAGCAATTCGCGGAATAGAAGAATATTCTCACCTTTGGCTTATTTTTGATTTTTCAAAAAATCACAGAGATAAATGGTCTCCTACTGTTAGACCTCCTCGCCTTGGAGGAAATAAAAGAGTTGGTGTTTTTGCAACAAGATCACCTTTTAGACCTAATAATTTAGGTCTTTCCTGTGTTAAATTAGAAGAAATAAAAAATAATAATGAAAATGGTTTTTCATTAATTGTTAGTGGCGTAGATTTGCTTGACAATACCCCTATTTATGATATAAAACCATATATTCCTTATTGTGATTGTAAATTTGATGCAAAAGGTTCTTTTGGCGAAAAATTAAAAAATAATAATATAGATGTTTCTTATAATGATGAAGTATTCAAAAATATAGAAAATAAAGATAAAAAAATAATAATAGAATTGATAAAACAAAATCCAAAACCTGCTTATAAAAAGGATGAAAAAGAATATAAATTTTTATATTCTAACTATGAAATTTGTTTTAAATATGATGAAGAAAAAGCAGAAATTTTAAATATTAAAAATATAAATTAAAAGAGAGATAATTTTATTTATCTCTCTTTATTTTTGTCAGTAATTTTTAAGTAAAAATTGTTGAAAATGTTAATAACTTATGCTATACTATATGTAACTTTATTTTAGTATATAATATATAAATATATAAGGGGGATAAAAATGACTGTAAATTCTATTAATGACATTTGGAATGCAGTTTGCGAAGAGTGTAAATTAAAAATTTCTGAAATTGCTTTTGACACATTTTTTAAATATTTAAAACCCGAATCTATTTCTGGTGAGGAATTTGTTTTATCTGCTTCAAACGACTACATAAAAGGTATGATTCAAAGCGTTTATAAAGATATTATAAACGATGCTATTGAAAAAATAATGGGTATAAAAATTCCAGCAAAATTTATAGTTGCTGAGGATGAAGAAAAAATAAAAAAAGCTGAAGAAGAATGTGAAGGTTTGACTTTCGAATCTTTCTTTACTTTTGATAATTTTGTTGTTGGTTCTACTAACCGTTTTGCTCATGCTGCTTCTCTTGCGGTAGCTGAAAATCCAAACATAGTTTATAATCCACTTACTATTTATGGACCTTCCGGTGTTGGTAAAACTCACTTAATGCTTGCTATAAAAAATCATATAAAGAAAAAATTTCCATACAAAAAAATTGAGTTTGTTAGAGGTGAAGATTTTACAAACCAACTTATTAAATCTTTGCACGAAGGTAAACTTGGTATGGGAACTATCGATGACTTTAGAAACAAATATCGTAATGTAGATGTTTTAATGGTCGATGATATTCACTTTATAGCAGGTAAAGAATCAACCCAAGAAGAATTTTTTAATACTTTTAATGCTCTTTATCAAAATAACAAACAAATTATTGTTACACTAGATAGACCTTTAAAAGAAATTAAAACTCTTGATGAACGTATTAAGAGTCGTCTTGCCGCAGGACTTCCTGCTGACATTACATTACCTGACTTTGAAACAAGAGTTGGAATTATAAATAGAAAATCTCAACAATTTGATTTTGAACTTGATGAAAATATTGTTTTTTATATTGCTGAAAAGATAAAAACTAACACCAGACAAATAGAAGGTGTTATGACAAAACTTAATGCTCTTATAAAAATAGAAAATAAAAAGCCAAATATTTCTATTGTTCAATCATTTATTAAAGATATTATAAATGATACCGAAAATACTCCAATTAGTATTGATAAAATAATAAATGAAGTTGCTCGTTCTTTTAATGTTTCTGAAAGCGATATACTTTCAAATAGAAGAACAGCAAATTTAGTTCTTGCTCGTCAATCTGCTATGTATATTGCAAGAGAAATAACACAACTTTCATATAAACAAATAGGTGCTGCTTTTGGTAAAGATCATACTACTGTTTTATATGGTGTTCAAAATATTGAAAAGTTTTTAATGGACAAACCTTATGAAAAAGAATTAATTGAAGATATTATTAAAAATTTAAAGAGTGGTAATTAATTAAAATTTTCCACACAATTAACATTAATTAAATTTTAATTATTAACATTTTTAAATTTACATAAAATTATACACATCTTTAAAATTTTTATAAACTCGTTTTTAAATTTGTTTTTTTCTTTTAAAATAAGGAAAAATTTGTGTTTTACACATTATTAACATCACATATTATTACTGTTATAAAATATTAATTTTTTTATAAAAAAGGAGACCTCTTTATGAAAATAAGAGTTGAACGTTCTGTGTTTTTGGATGCAGTTTTAAAAATGCAAAAAACAGTAGGAGCTAAAAGTTCTATGCCTGTACTTGAAGGTATTTTAATTTCTGCTGAAAAAGGATTGCTTACACTTTCTTCATATAATCTTGAAATGGGTATGAAAAAAGAAATGTATGCTTCTTGTGAAGAAGAAGGCGATATTGTTATAAATGCAAGACTACTTGCAGATATATTAAGAAAACTTCGTGGTATAGATGTAGAAATAGAAAGTGATGATCGCCTTGTTTGTCATATAAGAAGCGGAGAAGCTGTTTTTGATATTATGGGAATGGAAGCAAATGATTTTCCTGAAATGCCTTCTCTTACAGAGGGTGAAAATCTTTCAATAAAAGGTGAAGATTTTTGCGAACTTGTTAAAGGAACAATATTTGCTGTTTCTCAAATAGAGGGTACTCGCCCTATTCTTACAGGTATAAATGTTTCTGTTAAAAATGGTGTTTTACAATTTGTAGCAATAGATGGTTATAGACTTGCTATACGTAGAAAAAAAATAAATGCAGAAAATGAAGTTGAATTTATAGTTTCAGGTAAGGCATTAAATGAAGTTGTAAAACTTATAGATGAAAATACAGAAAATGTTGAAATTAAAATAGGTAAAAGACTTATTTTATTTAAAATTTCAGGATATGTATTTATTGCAAGACTTTTAGAAGGTGAATTTGTAAATTATGAAAAAATTATACCTTCTGAACATAGTCAAACAACATCTGTTATTTGTGATGAAATAATTGATAGTGTTGAGCGTGTTTCACTTTTGATAAATGATAGTTTTTCAACTCCTTTAAGATGTTCATTTTTAAAAGAAGAACTTTTAATAAGTTGTTCAACAGCTTTAGGTAGAGCTAAAGAAAAAATGAAAATAAATCTTGAAGGAAATGAATTTGAAATGGGTCTTAATAGCCGCTATTTATTAGAGGCATTAAAGGCTTGTGAGGTAGAAAAAATTAAATTTAATTTTAATGGTGCAAATGCAGGTGTAACAATTTGTCCTGAGGATGAAGAAAATAAAGATATGTTATATCTTATTATGCCTATGAGGTTAAAATAAATGAAAGAAATATTTATAAAAGATGAATTTATAAGACTTGATTCTGCTTTAAAATTTTCAGGAATAATAGGCACAGGTGGTCAAGCAAAAATGGTAATAAAAGATGGTCTTGTGCTTGTTAATGACGAAGTTTGTACTATGAGAGGAAAAAAACTTCGTAATGGTGATAAAGTAGAATTTGAAAATTTTTCTTTTGTTGTAAAAAATGAAGGTTAAAAAATTAGAAATACAAAATTTTAGAAACATTTCAAATTTAAACTTAGAATTTGATGATGAAATAAATGTAATATGCGGAGAAAATGCACAGGGAAAAACAAATATAATTGAAGCTCTTTGGTTGTTTTCAGGTGCAAAAAGTTTTAGAAATTCAAAAGATAATGAATTTTTAAAATTTGGAGAGAAAAAAGCAAAGATTTCAATTGATTACGAAATGTTTGGTGTTGAAAATAATGCTGAAATTATTTTTGATAATAAAAAAACAGCTATATTAAATGAAAAAAAATTATCAAATACATCAAATTTTGCAGGAAAATATAATGCTATTGTTTTTTCACCATCTGACTTAACGCTAGTAACAGATGGACCTGAAAAACGTAGAAGATTTCTTGATACCGCAATAGGACAACTTTATCCAAATTATATCGAAATTTTAAGAAATTATTCTCGTGCAGTAATGCAAAGAAATAAAATAATAAAAGATTACAGATATGATAAAACTATTTCAATAATGCTTGATGTTTTTGAAAATGAAATAGTTGATATGGGTAATAAAATAATAAATTATAGAAAAAAATATATAAATATTTTAAATAAATATGTTTCTAAAATATATGATGGAATTTCATGTGGAAAAGAAAAAATAGAAATATTTTATATTTCTAAAAACGATGAATTTAATTTAGAAAAAATTAAAAATTCTCGTGAAATAGATATGTATACTTCTACTACTTCGGTAGGTCCTCATAGAGATGATATTTATTTTAAAATAAATGATGTAAATGTTCGAAATTTTGGATCACAAGGTCAAAAAAGAAGTGTTGCGCTTTCTTTAAAACTTGCCGGAGCAGAAGTTACAAAAGAAATAAGTGGTGAATACCCAATTTGTTTGCTTGATGATGTAATGAGCGAACTTGATGAAAACCGTCAAAATTATATTTTAAATCATATAAGAAATTGGCAGTCATTTATTACTTGTTGTGATACTTCAAATATTAAAAATCTAAAAAGTGGAAAAGTAATAAAAATTGAAAATGGAGAGGTAGTATAATGTATATACATTTAGGAAACAACGTGATGCTACCGACTGATGAAATAATAGGAATTTTTGATCTTGAAAACACTTCTATTTCAAAAAGAACTCGCGACTTTTTAAAAAAAGCAGAAATTGATAAAAAAGTCATAACAATAAGTTATGATTTGCCGCGTTCTTTTGTGTTAGCAGGAAAAAATAAAAAAGATTCAAAAGTTTATATTTCACAAATATCATCATCAACGCTTTTAAAGCGAACAGGATATATAGATTCATTATAATTAAGGAGAAATAAAATGAGCGAAGAATTAAATTTGCCCGTAACCGAAAAATATGACGAATCGTCTATACAGGTCTTAGAGGGTCTTGAAGCGGTTAGAAAACGTCCGGGTATGTACATAGGTTCTACCGGTGAACGTGGTTTACATCACTTGGTATACGAAATTGTAGATAACTCTATTGATGAAGCGTTAGCTGGTTATTGTACAAAAATAGAAGTAGATATTTTAGATGATGGAATTATCCGAGTTTGCGATAATGGCCGTGGTATACCTGTTGGTATGAATGCCCAAAAAGGTATTCCTACTGTTACTGTTGTATTTACTATTTTACACGCCGGTGGTAAATTTGGCGGTGGCGGATATAAAGTATCTGGTGGTTTGCACGGTGTTGGTGCATCTGTTGTTAACGCCCTTTCTAACTGGCTTGAAGTAGAAGTTAAAGATGGTAAACACATTTACAAACAACGCTATGAAAAAGGTGTTATTGTAACTGACCTTGAAATAATAGGTGATACCACTGAAACAGGTACTACTGTTACATTTAAACCAGATCCTACAATATTTACCGATACTACTACCTACGATTATGATATTTTGTTAAATCGTCTTCGTGAACAATCATTCCTTAATGCAGGTATTAGAGTTGTTCTTAATGATAAAAGAACAGATGAAAGCATTGCTACTATTGGAAAAAGTGATGACCTTTGTTTTGAAGGTGGTATAAAATCTTATGTAGAGTATTTACTTGCAGGAATAAAGAAAGAAAGCCTTATAAAAGATGTAATTTACCTTTCAGGTTCAAAAGGCGATGAAATGGCAGAAATTGCGCTTTTGTGGTCAACTGCTTATGACAATAAAATTCTTTCTTTTGCAAACACTTTACATACTATTGATGGTGGTACTCACGAACAAGCTTTCCGCCAAACTGTTACACGTGTTGTAAACAAATATGCTCATGACTTTAAAAAATTAAAAGAATCTTCTGATAATCTTAAAGCAGATGATATTATGGAAGGTTTAGTAGCTGTTGTTTCGGTAAAACTTGCAGATGCACAGTTTGAAAGCCAAACAAAAGCAAAACTTGGTAACACATCAATCGGTCAGTTAGTTAGAGATATAGTAAATGACCAACTTTATAAGTATCTTGAAGAAAATCCAGCAGATTCAAAAATAGTAATTGATAAGGCAATTGCAGCATCAAATGCACGTGAAGCTGCTCAAAAAGCACGTGAAGCATCACGAAACAAGGCAGGTATAGGCAGCAAAACTCGTATGCCAGAAAAACTTACTGACTGTATTTCTAATGATGCAACAAAAACCGAAATTTACATCGTAGAGGGTGACTCTGCGGGTGGTAGCGCGATTGAAGGTAGAAATGCAACATATCAGGCAATACTTCCTCTTTGGGGTAAAATGCTTAACGTTGAAAAAGCAAGAGAAGATAAAGTTTACGGAAATGATAAATTAACTCCTGTTATCGTTGCTCTTGGTACAGGAATAGGTGAAAACTTTGATATAAATAAACTCCGTTACGATAAAATTGTTATTATGGCCGATGCCGATGTTGACGGTAGCCATATCAGAACTCTTTTATTGACATTCTTCTTCCGTTATATGCCCGAACTTATTGAAACAGGACATATTTATTTGGCACAACCGCCTTTATATCGTGTATCAAAAGGTAAACAACATTTTGATGTATTCACAGATGAAGAAAAAGCAATAAAAGTCGAAGAATTGGGCGCAGGTGTCGATGTTCAAAGATATAAAGGTCTTGGTGAAATGGACCCTGACCAGCTTTGGGAAACAACACTCGACCCAGAACGCAGAACATTTTTACGCGTAACAATGGCTGATGCTGCTTTAGCTGATGAAACATTTACTATTTTGATGGGCGAAGAAGTAGAGCCAAGACGTAAATTTATTGAAGATAACGCAATTTATGCGACAGATCTTGATATTTAAGGAAAGGAGAGAGAAAAGTAATGGCAAAACAAGAAATAGTTTACTGGCCAAGTAGCGAAGAGACTAACATACTTCCTGTTGAAATTACGGATGAAGTAAAACAAAGTATGCTTCAGTACTCTATGTCGGTGCTTGTTGGTCGTGCACTTCCTGATGTACGCGATGGCTTAAAACCTGTTCACAGAAGAATTCTTTACACTATGTATGAAAATGGCCTTAGCCCAGAAGGAAAACACCGTAAATGCGCTGATACCGTAGGTACTGTGCTTGGTCGTTATCATCCACATGGTGATGCTTCTGTTTACGATGCTATGGTTCGTATGGCACAAGATTTCTCACTCCGATATCCTTTGATAGATGGACATGGTAACTTTGGTAATATTGATGGTTATCCAGCTGCGGCATATCGTTATACCGAGTCAAAAATGAATCGCCTTTCATACAGTATGCTTGATGATATTAAAAAAGATACTGTTGACATGCTTCCAAACTACGATGATCGACTCCAAGAACCTGAAGTTTTACCGGTTCGTTTTCCTCAACTTCTTGTAAATGGTTCTAGCGGTATCGCAGTAGGTATGGCTACCGAAATACCACCTCATAATTTAGGTGAAGTTATTGATGCTATGTGTTGTCTTATTGACAATCCAGAGGCAGATTTACCTGAACTTTGTGAACATATTAAAGGACCTGACTTCCCAACGGGTGGTATTATAATGGGTCGTAGCGGTATTCGTGCGGCTTATGCTACTGGTAGAGGTAAAATTATCGTTCGCGGTAAAGCTGAAATAGAAGAAACTAAAAATGGTAAATTCCGTATAGTTATTACAGAAATTCCTTACAAAGTACGTAAAAAGGACCTTGTTAAGCATATCTATGACCTTGCTGCTGAAAAGAAAATTGAAGGCATAGATGATGTTGTTGACTATTCATCAAAACGTGATGGCGGTATTAGAATTGTTGTAGATATTAAGCGTGATGCAAGTCCGCAAGTAGTGCTTAACAAGATTTATAGTTATACTGCTTTACAAACAACAATAGGCGCAATTTTACTTGCTATTGTAAACGGAAAGCCCCAAATTCTTACTCTTAAAGAGATGCTTCAAAACAGCATCGACTTCCAGTATGAGATTATTCGCCGCCGTACCATGTTTGATCGTAATAAAGCGGCAGAACGCGCTCATATTTTAGAAGGATTGAAGATAGCGCTTGATTTTATTGATGAGGTTATTGCTATCATTCGTAACAGCAAGACAATTCCTGAAAGTAAAGAAACATTGTCTGAAAGATTTGGCCTTGATGACCTCCAAACAACAGCCATCGTTCAGATGCAACTTGGTAAATTAGCAGGTCTTGAAAAACAAAAAATTCTTGATGAATTACAAGAAAAAATTGAATTTATCAAAGAGTGTGATGACATTCTTGGCTCACGCGAAAGAATACTTGACATCGTTAAGACCGAAGCACTCAATCTTCGCGACAAGTTTAACGATGATCGCCGTACCGAAATTTCTGATGTTGCGGGTGAGGTTGACATCGAAGACCTTATTCCACTTGAAGAGTGCGTAATCACAAAAACAGTTAACGGTTATATCAAACGTTTACCATCAGACACATACAATGTTCAACATCGTGGTGGTCGCGGTATTACAGGTATGACCACTCGTGAAGAAGACAGTGTAGAAAACATGTTTGTATGTTCATCTCACGACCGTATAATGCTATTTAGCAATCTTGGTCGTGTATACCGTATAAAAGCATACGAAATTCCCGAAGGCTCACGTACATCAAAGGGTATGAACCTTGTAAATGTTGTACCACTTATGCCGGGTGAAAAGATAAACGTTATTATACCTGTAACAGCAACAGATGAGGATGAAAGATATATTTGTATGATTACTCGCCAAGGTGTTGTTAAGCGTACAAAACTTTCTGACTTTAAAAACACTCGTAAGAGTGGTATCATTGCTATTTCTATTGATGAGGGCGATGAATTGGCTCACGTACGTATGACCGATGGTGACAACAACTTGCTTGTTGCTACCAAGAAAGGTAAAGCAATTCACTTTAACGAACATCAAGTTCGTTCAATGGGTCGTACCGCACGTGGTGTTAAGGCTATAAATATGGCCGATGATGATATTGTTGTGGATATGGCTCTTTGTAAAGAGGATACTCGTATCCTTACCGTTACCGAAACAGGTTATGGTCGAATTAGCCCAATTTCACACTATCGTTTACAATCACGTGGTGGTAAGGGTCTTACAAACTACAAGGTAGAAAAATATGGTGATGTTGCCGCAGTATTGCCGATTGAGCAAAACGAAGACATCATTATGATTGCTTCAAACGGTATAGTTATTCGTATATTTGGTGACACTATATCCGAGTTTGCTCGTCCTGCAAAGGGTGTTCGAGTAATGCGTGTTGCCGAAGGTGAAAGAATCTTGTCGGTAGCAAAAGCCGAGCATGATGAGGCTGAGGTAAACGACACTCCAGAAGCTGCAGATGCTGATGCGGGTGCCGTAGACACAGCAGAAGAATAAAAAATGGGCGGATGAAAATCCGCCCAAAATTTAAGGTTTTGAGGAAATATTCAAAAGGAGTATTTCTATGTTAGAAGAAAATAATTTTGATATAAATAAAACAGAACAACCTATATTTGATGATGTTTCGTATCAATATGATTATACAAACGAATTGTATCGCGAAAAACGTGATATTCGGCGTATAGCTGCAACAATAGGTATACCATGTGTTTCTTTGTCATTTATAACACTTGTGTGGTCGTTTGTATACATTTATGTCACAACCAAATTTATGGGTATGTCATATTCTGATGCAGTATCACTTACAGAAGATGCAGCTGTTCAGCAAATTTTACAGATAATAATTTCTGCATTTATGTTTTTGTTGCCTTTTCCAATCGCTGCACGTTGCGCCGGATACAGAATTGATTCGCTTATAAAAACAAACAAACCCGTAAAAAATATGGCCTTACCATTTTTTGCTATTGGTGTAGGCTTTTGTTGCTTTGCAAATATAGCGGTAAACTATTGCTCGGCGTTTTTTGAGGGTATGGGAATCGAATACGAAGTTGATTATGGCGATAATCCAAAAGGTTTTTTAGGATTTGTGTTATCGTTTATCGCAATCGCAATTGTACCTGCTTTGGTTGAGGAATTTGCCTGCCGCGGAATAGTTTTGGGATTGTTGCGAAAATATGGTGATGGATTTGCAATAATAACATCTTCAATCGTGTTTGGTGTTATGCACGGAAACTTTGACCAAATTCCGTTTGCTGTTATGGTAGGTTTGATATTAGGATATATTTACGTTAAAACAAACAGTATATGGATAAGCGTTGCAGTCCATTGCGCTAATAATGCGATTTCAGTAATATTTACTTATCTAGATAACTCTTTAAGCACCAACATTCAAAATTTGTTATATCTTGTGTATTTAATTTTAGGCTTGTTGGCGACAATATTTGGAATATATTTGCTTTCAAAATTAGCGTTATCAAAATCTAGCGAAGAGAATCATTTTGAAAACTTTGGATTAAATTCATCAAACACATTATCTACAAACAAACAAAAATACACTTACTTTTTTACAAGTTGGAGTATACTTTTGTTTTTTGCGTTTAATATTTATGAGGCATTAACTTATTTTGTAAAGTAGGAGAAAACAATGGAAAGCCGTTTTATGAACAGAGCAATTGAACTTGCAAAAACAGCTGCGCAACAAGGCGAAGTACCGGTTGGAGCGGTGATTGTAAAAAACGGCGTAATTATAGGCGAGGGTTACAATATGCGTGAACAAAAAAACAACGCGCTATCCCACGCCGAAACCGAAGCTATAAATGCGGCCTGTAAAAGCCAAGGCGATTGGCGACTTGATGATTGCACAATTTACGTAACCCTTGAGCCGTGTCCAATGTGCGCGGGTGCTATAATTAACGCGCGTATAAAAGAAATTGTGTTTGGCGCTTATGATTTATCTATGGGATGTATAGATTCGGTTGTAAAATTAAATTCGCTTCCTTTTGCAACAGGAACTACCATTTATGGTGGTATAAAGGAAGATGAGTGTAAAAAAATACTTACCGATTTTTTTGAGGGAGTAAGAGAAAAATGAAAAAAACAATCACCGACATTTTAAGCTCAATCGGCATTAAAAATGTCGGTTTTTGCGCTTTTGATAAGGTAAAAGATCATTTGCTCGATTGCAGAGCAAAATCACGCATACCCCAAAATGCAAAAACAATAATAATATGCGCGTTTCCTTACAAGGTGCATGAAAAAGAGCCTAAGTTTTTAAGTCGTTATGCTGCAATACCCGATTATCACACGGTTTGTGGTGAAATGTTAAAAAGCGCAAAAGAAAAATTGACTCATCTTTATACACAAAACGAATTTGAATATTTTTGCGACAATTCTCCAATACCCGAAGTACACGTAGCGGCGGTTGCTGGTTTGGGCGTAAAGGGCGACAACGGATTACTTATAACCAAAGAATACGGCAGTTTTGTGTTTTTAGGCGAAATAGTTACCGACCTTGAAATAAAGTGCGAAGATATGTATGCCGAGTGTAATCATTGTGGAAATTGTAAAAATATTTGTCCTGTCAAACTAAACAAAACAAGTTGTTTATCAAATTTAAGCCAAAAAAAGAAACTCACTGAAGATGAATTAAAAATTTTAAAAGAAAATAAAATTTTATGGGGTTGCGATATATGCGCTAACGCATGTCCTATGAACCAAAACATAAAAAACACCGATATAAACGAATTTATAAGCAATTATCGAGAAGAATACGTTGTTGATGAGGATACTAGAAATCGCCCTTATACTTGGCGCGGCGAAGAAGTAATAAAAAGAAATTATAAAAATATTAAATAAAAAACACCCCGAGGAATTTTCCTCGGGGTTAAATTTTTGTTTATTAGTTAAGTTTTGGTAAACTTGCTGCTGCAACAGACTGACCAACGCGGCGAGCGTTTTCATCAGGAATGTTGAGGTTAATCTTCTTAGCCAACTCTGGGAATTCTGTATCAAGAACTTCCTGAGCACGTTCAAGAAGAATTTCGCCGCCCTTACCAGATGTTACACGACCCATAATAAGAACATGGTTAATGTCATAAAACTCTGAGTAGTAAGCGATTGCATAACCAAAGTATGCGCCAATTGTATCGTAGATAGCAGCTGCTCTTTCATCGCCATCTTTCATAAGGTTTTGAACAACCTTAAGTTTTTCAGCAGGAGAAAGTGCTTCATCAAGTTCGATACCTGCAAAAGGAGCGAGTTTGATAACGCCATCTTGTGAGAAGTACTTAACGCCACAACCATAGTCGCCAGACCATTCATCTACCATAGCATCTGTACAGAAATCAACAGGAGCAAATGCAAGTTCGTTAAGCCAACCGGTGATATTACCTTGAGGATCAACGTAACCAGCGGCTTCTGATGTACCCATTGCAACACCAAGAACAGAGTTTTCACCAAGGTTCATAGCGCCAGCAAGAGCTGTAACGTCACCATCGTTAGCAACTTCAATCGGAATATTTTCGCCGATTTCTTTTGCTACATCAAGATACATATTTTTAACTTTCTTTTCAAAGTCTTCATCGCCAACTTTGATAAAGAGAGAAGCAACCATTATACGATTGTCAACATAAACACCTGCGCTAGAAACGCCGATAGCATCAACACGTGGCATTTTAGAAGCAGCTGTTTTCATTGCTTCAAGGATACCTTGGTAGTGATAGTCAGGGTCAGAATTAGTTTTTGGGAACCAAACAACTTCTTCTGAGTATACGCTTTCGCCATCGATAACAGCGCTAACCTTACGGTCAGAACCGCCCGCATCAAAACCAATACGGCAACCATCAAGGTGACGACCTACTGGAGAAGCAGATGATTTATCCTTTGGAGCATCAGCCAATGCAACGCTTGAAACGCTGAACTTTTCTTCATAAACGCGTTCCATAAAACGAACATCAAAATCACGTGCACCGCCGTAGCTGTAAGCTTCTTTGATTTTTTCAGCTACTACATCGCTACCTGCGATGATGATTTTGTAACCACCAGCAACCCACAAAAGAGTTTTAACAATACGCTCTACAAAAGCGTAGTTTTCAGCATCTTTGCCGGTACCATCTTTAAAAATACGGGTTTTGTATGTAGTTGTGTAACCTTTGTTACGTTCAACTGCGATAACGATATCTTGACCGTCAGCCTTAGTAGCCTCGCGCATATCGCGACAAACGATTGACATAGGGGCAAATTGAGGGTCGAGTTTAGCTTTTACTTTAAGATTCATATCTGATTTCTCCTCCGATAATGGTTTTTTGTACGTTAAAGCTGTCATCAGTTATAATGATGTCAGCATCTTTACCTACATCAAGTGAACCCTTGCGGTCTTGGATACCGATCGCAGTAGCTGGGTTAAGAGTAGCGCCATTTACACATTCGTTAAGTGGGATGTTAGAGTTGGTATAAACATTCCATACGCCTTGGTTAAGTGGCAATACGCTACCAGCAACGGTACCATCTTCAAGTCGGCAAACAATATCATTATAAATAATTTTTGTGCCGCCCAATGTGTATTCGCCATAAGGCAAACCACCTGCTGGCAAACAGTCTGTAATAAAGCAGAGCTTTCTGCCTTTAATTTTATAAAGCAAATCATAGAAGCAGCTGTTTACATGGAATGTATCAACAATAACTTCACAAGAAACATCGCTGTTAAACGCTGCTGTAACAACACCAGGTGCGCGATGTGCAAGTGGGGTCATAGCGTTAAATAAGTGAGTTACGTGTTTAACGCCAACATTTGTACTTGCCATAGCTGTATCATAATCAGCAGAAGTATGTCCCATAGAGATTATAACATCTGTATCACGTGTAATTTCGCGAATAGCAGCAAAATCTTCAGTATCACACTCAGGAGCAAGTGTGATAATCTTGATAATATCAGCATATTCTTTTACAAACTTTGCATCAGGTTTAAGTATGTATTTTGGATCTTGAGCACCTTTTTTGCTTTCGCTTATAAAAGGACCTTCAGCATGGCAACCCAAAATAGTAGAACCTGCCCAAGTTTTGCTTTCTTCTTTTAAATCACGGCAAACTTGAAGTGCTTTGCGAATAACGGCCATATCAACTGTCATGGTAGTAGGCAAAAAGCCTGTAACACCATTTTTAACAATGCCGCCTGCTATTGTACGAATGCTTTCAGCCTCGCCATCGCAAACATCTTTGCTAAGATAACCATGAATGTGAATGTCGATAAGACCGGGTGACACATAACCACCGTTGGCGTCAATAATTTCGGCATTTGCAGGGATTTGGTCGGGTGTTACAACACCTTCGATTACATCACTGTAAAGTAGAGCCATATTATCAACAACACGGTCTTTAAGTATTATTTTACCATTAATTATGGCTTTCATAAAAATACCTCCGTTGTTATATTATTCCTTTATAATTCTAACAAAAAACACAGTAAAAAGCAATATGTATTTTGATTATTTAAGGGTATTTTTTATAAAAAACTATTGACAAAAAGCTATACAGCACATATTATTTTTATATAAGAAAAATTCTTAAGCGGTTTACGCTTGATATGGAGGATATTTTTATGGTATTTGAAAAAATGAAACAAATTTTGGCAGAACAACTTGATACTGACATTGACAGCATCACAATGGATACTGACATTGCTGATGATCTTGGTGCTGATAGCCTTGACGTTGTTGAAATGCTTATGTCAATTGAAGATGAATTTGAAATTGAAATTCCTGATGATAAAATTGAATCACTTAAAACAGTTGGTCAGGTAGTTGAATATATACAAGAAAATATCTAAAATTAAAAAACCTCGCAATCGCGAGGTTTTTGTTTTTTGATTAATAATTTTCAGCGTGAATTTCAAAGTAAGCCTTTGGATGAGCGCAAACAGGGCACATCTCAGGAGCTTTTGTGCCAACAACGATGTGGCCACAGTTACGGCATTCCCAAACCTTAACTTCGCTCTTTTCAAAAACAGCAGCAGTTTCTACATTTTTAAGAAGCGCACGATAACGTTCTTCGTGATGCTTTTCGATAGCAGCTACCATTCTGAATTTTGCAGCAAGTTCTTTAAATCCTTCTTTTTCCGCAGTATCAGCAAAACCGCTGTACATGTCGGTCCATTCATAATTTTCGCCCTCGGCTGCGCTAAGCAAGTTTTCTGCTGTGTCGCCAAGACCGTTTAATTCTTTAAACCACATTTTTGCATGTTCTTTTTCATTATCAGCGGTTTTTTGGAAAAGAGCTGCGATTTGCTCAAAGCCTTCTTTTTTAGCCTTTGATGCGAAGTAGGTGTATTTGTTACGAGCTTCCGATTCGCCACTAAAAGCTGCCATTAGATTTTTTTCGGTTTGAGTACCTGAGTATTTGTTTGTTTTTACTGCCATGGGTAAAACCTCCTCTTATTATTTGTTTTTAGTATATATCGTTTTTTGAAAATTATCAAGTATAATTGTTGAATAAAATATTATAATATGGTAAGATACCTTTGGTGATAAATATGTTTTTTAAAAAGGATAAAGGCGGTACATTCGAATACTTAATCGTAGGACTTGGTAATCCGGGTCGTGAATATGAAAACACCCGTCACAACGCCGGATTTATAGCGGCTGATATTTTAGCGGACAAATTTAATATAAATTTATCAAAATCAAAGTTTGATGCCGTATATGGCGATGGAACAATCGCAAATGCGCGCGTAATTGTGGCAAAACCACAAACATATATGAATTTATCGGGCGTTTCGGTGCAAAAAATTTCATCGTTTTATAAAATACCGCTCGACAAAATAATAATTATGCACGATGATGTATCGCTTGATGTCGGCAAAATTCGCATACGCCGTAAAGGAAGTTCGGGTGGCCAAAAAGGTCTTGCTAATATAATGCAACTTTTAGGCAGCGAAGAAATTCCACGCATAAAAATTGGCGTTGGCGCAAAACCTCATCCAGATTATGATATGAAAGACTGGGTTTTGGGTAAAATACCGTCAGAACAGCAAGCCGATTTTAAAATCGCATGTGAAAATGCGGCAAAAGCTGTAAACGAAATGATAGCCCGAGGAATAGATTCGGCTATGAACAAATACAGCAAATAATTTTGTATGAAATGTTTATTTGATATATTAAAAAATGAGCCTGATTATGTAAGGTTATTGAGATCCGCTCAAAACAGCAATCTGCCGATAGCGGCAAGCGGTCTTTCAAATGTTCATAAAGCGCTTGTTTCTGCGGCGCTTAACACACATTTGAGCAAAAAGATTTTACTAGTCACATCGGATGAACAAACTGCTGTTTCGCTAAAAGGCGATTTAGAGTCGATGGGACTTAATTGTCTTGTTTTTTACTCTCGTGATTACAACACTGAGCGAGTTACAGGCTACTCAAAAGAATATGAACACAAACGAATTGACACCCTATCAAGAGTTCTTGATGGGGCTTTTGACGTGCTTTTGGTGCCAATATGTGCGGCGGTACAATACACGCTGCCACCTAATATTTTGATTCAAAATACTATAACCATAAACTCAGATGACAGCATCGATATAACTTCTTTTTGCGAAAATCTTGTAAATGCAGGTTATGTACGAAGCGAGTTATGCGAGGGCGTGGGTCAATTTGCTGTACGCGGTGGAATTATCGATATTTTCGCTACTGGAAATGATTATCCGGTAAGAATAGAACTTTGGGGTGATGATGTTGACAGTATTTCTTATTTCGACATAGAATCCCAACGCCGAACAGAAAGTATAAACAACATAAAAATTTATCCGGCAAACGAATTACCATTTAATTCAAAAGAGTTATTATCTAAATTAAAAGATTATTTAAGCGTAGGTAAAAAGTTAAGTGATAATCAGCGAAAATTTATTGATCAAGATATTTTAACGCTTGAGTCAGGACTTTCGGTATCTCCTGATTTGTATATACCATTTTTGTATGAAAAACCTGCCACAATATTTGATTACACATCAGATTTCGTAACCATAGTTTGTGAATCGGGTAATATAAACGAGCGGTTAAAGAGCATTTATACAATCGAAAAAGAAGAAGTATCGGCATTGCTCGAAAGCGGAAAACTTTGCCCCAAAAGCGCTAAAATGCGCCTTGATACAGGTGAACTTTATACTTGCTTTGAAAATGCTATTTATTTTGAAAACTTTCCAAGAACTTCTTATGAAATTTCACTTAAAGAACTAATAACCTTCAATTTCAAGCGTTCTACTGCTTGGGGCGGTGATATTTCAATATTGGCCGATGACATTGCCTATACTTTACACATTAAAGGAACAGTAGTTATATTAGCCGGTGAAACCAAAGCAGCAAAAGTGCTAACGGCTGAACTTAACGACCGAAAAATCAATGCTGTTTTTCTTGAAAATCCAACCAAACTTAAAACAGGCGGAATTTATGTGTTGGCTGGTGGTCTTTCTGGCGGTTTTGAAATACCGATGTGTAAACTTTGTGTTATTACGCATCGTCATATTGCAGCTGAAGGTAAACTAGTTCGCCGTAAATATAAAGATGGAAAACAAATAAACTCGCTTGATGAATTAACAAAAGGCGATTATGTTGTTCACGCTTCTCACGGTATAGGTATTTTTGATGGTATTAACCAAATAAAAAATGGCGGCATCACAAAGGATTATATAAAAATCAAATACGCTGGAAGCGATATACTTTATGTTCCTGTAACACAACTTGATTTGGTTTCAAAGTATATTGGTGCTGCCGAGGATAGCGGAATAAAACTTAACAAACTTGGCGGTAGCGAGTGGCAACGCACACGTGCAAGAGTTAAAAAAGCTGTTAAAGATATGGCAAAACAACTAACTGCGCTTTATGCAAAACGTATGGCGACAAAGGGGTATGCTTTTTCGGAAGATACCGATTTACAAAGTGGGTTTGAAGCTCGTTTTGAACACGAGGAAACCGAAGACCAACTACGTTGTATAGATGAAATAAAACGTGATATGGAACGCGATATACCAATGGATCGATTGCTTTGTGGTGATGTAGGATTCGGTAAAACAGAAGTGGCTTTGCGAGCGGCGTTTAAATGCGTTAGCGAAGGAAAACAGTGCGCGTTGCTAGTGCCTACAACTATACTTGCAATGCAGCATTATAATACTGTTTTGCGCCGTTTTGGTGATATGCCGCTAACTGTTAAATTACTTAATCGTTTTGTGCCCAAACGCGAACAAGAAAAAACAATCTCTGGTTTAAAAAGCGGCAGAGTTGATATGGTGGTTGGCACACATCGCCTTATTTCTAAAGATGTTAGTTTTAAAAATATAGGTCTTGTAATTATTGATGAAGAGCAACGTTTTGGTGTCGCACAAAAAGAAAGACTAAAAGAACTTTATCCTTTTGTAGATATCCTTACACTTTCGGCAACGCCAATTCCACGCACACTAAACCTTGCGATGTCAGGTCTTAGAGATATGTCTACCATAGATGAAGCACCTGGTGATAGACATCCGGTACAAAGTTATGTGCTAGAACAAAATAACGGAGTCTTGCTCGATGCTATAAACCGCGAGTTGCGTAGAGGTGGTCAGGTTTATTATTTGCATAATCGCGTTGATACAATTACTCGATGCGCTACAAAACTTAAAGAGCAATTACCAAACGCTCGAATCGGAATTGCACATGGTAAAATGAGCGAAGATGAATTAAGTGATATTTGGCAAAAATTGTTAGAACACGAAATCGATGTCCTTGTTTGCACCACAATAATCGAAACAGGCGTTGATGTGCCAAATGCTAATACGCTTATTATAGAAGATGCCGATCGTATGGGACTTTCGCAACTGCATCAGTTGCGTGGTCGAGTAGGTCGTTCGCCAAGACGCGCGTACGCATATTTTTGTTTCAAACGAAATCGAGAAATTAGCGAAATCGCAACAAAACGACTTGAAGCAATACGACAGTTTACCGAGTTTGGCTCAGGTTTTAAAATCGCTATGCGCGACTTAGAAATACGAGGTGCCGGTAGTATTTTAGGCAGCGAACAGCACGGTAATATGGAAGCTGTCGGCTATGATATGTATTTAAAACTGCTTGCTGATGCAGTTAACGAAGAAAAAGGCATAGAATCGCACGAAGAATTAAATTGTGTGATAGATCTTAACATTTCTGCTCATATTCCCGAACGATACATCACATCACTTCCTGCAAGGCTCGGTATATATCGCCGAATAGCCGACATTCGTGATGAAAATAATGCACAAGATGTTATCGATGAATTGTGTGATCGTTTTGGAGAACCACCACGCGCTGTAATGGGGCTTATAGAAATTGCATTGCTTCGCAGCAAAGCGGCATCGGCACTTATCACCGAGATAACAAGCACTCCAACAACTGCTGTCTTGCACACAGTAAAAATTGATGAACAGATAGCTGCCAAATTATCAGATGAATTTAAGTCAGCTTTCACCTTGTCTACGTTTGGCGAACCAGCATATATAATAAGGTTAACAAACGGCTTAAAACTTACCGATATAGTATCAAGACTTTCAAAAATTTTATAAAACCTTAACAAATTCGTATGGACTTTTTTTTAGTTATGTTATATAATAACTTTAATATTAAAACCAAGGAGATTTAAAAATGAACACCTTAAAAAGAATTTTTGCGTTAGTGCTTTGTTTGGCTCTAACAATGACATGCCTTGTGGGTTGTCACAAAAAGGGAGAAGTTGCTGTAAAAGTTGGCGAAGTAGAATTTACTTCAGGATATTATGCTTGTGCACTAGTATTTTCTGATACCGAAGCTCGTGCTCTCGTTGAAGAACAACTTTCTGAAGAGGGCGAGTTGCCTGATGTAATCGATTATTATAAGTATAAAGTCGATGATACCGATTTTGTTGAATGGGTAGAGGAAAACACACTTAAAACATTAAAAGATTTAGCAGCTGTAAAAACACTTTGTAAAGAAGCTGGTGTTGAACTTGATGCTGAAACAGTTTCACTTTCAAACAGCAATGCCGATTACTTGTGGGATTCGTATGGTTATTCAGCTCTTTTAGCATCTAACGGCGTAAGCAAAGAAACATTCAAGCAATATATGCTTGATACATATCTTACCGACACATATTTTGAGCACATTTATGGTGAGGGTGGCGAAAAAGAAATCCCAGCTGAAAAGTTAACCGAGCAACTTAAAAACAACTATGTGCTTGTAAATATTATCGAAGTTGATTATAGCACTCTTATGGATGAAGAAAAAGAAGATAAAATGGAACAAATCTCTGCATACTATGATACACTAAAAGATGGTAGCAGAACATTCGAAGAAGTTTACATTAACTATAATCAAATTGATGAAGAAGAACACAAGCATGAAGAACCAGCAGAAGGCGAGCTTGCACCTGCTGACCAACACGCAACAGTGCTTGGTTCTGAAAAAACTAATTATTATTCAGATTATTATGAATCAGCGAAAGAAATGGAAATAGGCGAAGTTAAGATTGCTACTATTGATAGTAGCAAAGGTGTTGCTTTGATTGTTAAAAAAGATATAGTTGCTGATCCATATTATATTGATTATCTTGATATGGCGCTTCGTAATGAATTAGTTGGCGAGGATTATCAAAAAGAAATCACAGATTCTGCTGAAAAACTTGATTTCACATTAAACGAATCTTCAATCAAACAATTCAAGGTTAAGAAAATAGTTTATCCAGAAGAATATTAAAAGTAAAGACCTCTGCTTTAAGCAGAGGTCTTATTTTAATAACCCAAGTCTTCGTTTACCAATATGATGGTTATCCTGTCTTTTTGACGTTGAAGTGCGCTTATAAGATAATCACAACAAATGCGAGAATCTTTGTTACAACCATCGGCAAAATCAGGGTTGTCGTTATTTAGTAGTGACACGCAATGACCTAATTTTGCACAAGGATTATCTATACCAAGTCTAACGCAGTTTTTCGGAGCAGCAATTTTTTTAACTCGTAAAAAAGCTTGTTTTAAATCGGGAACAATTTTGTTTTTGCCAACAAGCATAACAACTTTTTTAGGACCAAAAGCTATTGCCGAAATTCGATTTGCAAAACCATCAACGTTTAAAAGTTCTCCGTTTTCGGTTATGGCATTAGTTGAACAAAAGAAAAAGTCAGCGCCAATTGATGCTTTAAAACATTCTTGTTGTTCTTCGGGGGTAATGCCTTCGCGATTTCTGTTCATAAAGTTGTATTTTTTGTCTTCGAGCAGTTCTTTTATACCGCATTCGATAAGCGACATCGAACCGCCCCAAGTAATAACACAACCATCAAAAAGCATATCTTTAACTAAATTATAAGCATCGTGTTTTGTTTCGGCAAAAATAGGATGCATTTTATTTTTTTGTAAATTTTTAAAAAGTTTTTCGATTTGTGGTGTCATATTATTTTATTCCTCTCATAATTACTCCACCACCCAAAACGGTGTCGCCATCATAAAATACAGCTGCTTGACCGGGCGATGGTGCGCGCTGAGGTGTATCGAATTCAAGTATAACGCTGTCTTTTCCTGTTTGATGAATAACACAAGGTTGTTCGCTATGGCGATAACGCAATTTACCAGCTGCGCGAATGCCATCAAGATTGTCGGAAGCGATAACGTTTACGTTATTAACCTCAACCTGCTTGTAAAAAAGATGTTCTTCATCGCCTAATACTACCTCATTAGTTTGAGCGTTTTTACTTAACACAAAGGCATGTTTTCCAAGTGCGATGCCAAGACCTTTTCGCTGACCTATTGTATAGTGGATTACACCTTTATGTTTACCCAAAATTTCACCCGAAAGATTTAAGTAATTACCCGAAGCAAAATTCACACCTGTATTTTTTTCGATAAATGCGGCATAATCACCGTCTGGCACAAAGCAGATATCTTGGCTATCAGATTTTCTTGCAACGCAAAGTTTCATTTCCTCAGCAATTTCACGAGCTTGAGCTTTAGTGTAATCACCAAGAGGTAAAACTGTTTTCGAAAGTTCGTTTTGTGTAAGACCATAAAGTACATAAGATTGATCTTTTGTGTTATCGAGCGCCTTTTTTAGCAAAAATCTATCACCCGACTTTTCAACACGAGCATAGTGACCGGTAGCGATGTTGTCAAATCCGTTTGATTTTGCATATTCAAGCATAGCGCCAAACTTAATATGAATGTTGCACTGTATACAAGGATTTGGCGTTCTACCTGCGATATATTCATTTATAAAATGCTTTATGACAAGGTCGAAAAATTCAGTTTTTAAATCTAAAACACTATGGGAAATACCTAATTTGTTACAAACATCAGCGGCATCGTTTGCTTCGCGTTCAAATTTTTGTATCAAATCGGTAGCGTTTCCGTCATAAAGTTTTAAGGTAATACCTGCGGATTCGTTATTTTTTGAAACAAGCGCCGCAGTTACAGCGGAATCAACTCCTCCGCTCATACCTATTAGAGTTTTCATTAAATCACTTCTTCTTTTTGTGAATGTTTCTTATAGTTTTCTTTTTCTTTTTTTGTAATGGCTTTTGGTTTTGTTTATTGCCAATAGCATTTTTATCGGGTGCAATAAGGCAATTCTTTCCATATCCTATAAGGTCGGTACGGTTTGCCTTTCGCAATGCCGATAAAACAAATTGTCGATTTTCGGGTTTGTAGTATTGTAACAACGCTCTTTGTTGCGCTTTTTCCTCAGGTGTACGAGGTACATAAACTTTTTGCATATTCATAGGGTTTAAACCTGTGTAGAACATACATGTAGATATTGTACCCGGTGTAGGGTAAAAGTCTTGTACCTGTTCTGGGTGTAAACCTTCTTTTTTAAGGAAAATCGACAATTCAATAGCATCATTTATTGTGCTACCCGGATGTGACGACATCAAATATGGCACTAAAAATTGTTTTTTGTCAACTTGGTCGGTGATTTCATAAAAATGCTTTTTGAAGCGTTCGTAAACATTTATATGTGGTTTACCCATACAGTCAAGTACACGGCTAGAGCAATGCTCGGGCGCCACTTTTAATTGTCCACTTACGTGGTGCTCAACAAGTTCGTAAAAAAACTCTTCATCATTATCGGCAATAAGATAGTCGAATCGAATGCCTGAACGAATAAATATTTTTTTGATTTTAGGTAGTTTTCTAAGTTTTCGCAAAAGACTCAAATAGTCGCTATGATCAACTTCAACGGCTTTACACATTGTAGGTGCTAAACATTTTTTGTCCTTACAAAGACCGCGATCGAGTTGACCTTTACAGCTAGGAGCCCTAAAGTTTGCGGTTGGTCCACCAATATCATGAATATAACCTTTAAAATCAGACATATCGGTGATTTTTTTAACTTCATCAATAACCGACTCGTGACTACGGCAACTTATTTGTCTGCCTTGGTGATAAGCAAGTGCACAGAAGTTACACGCACCATAGCATCCTCGATTATGAATAACCGAGAATTTAACTTCTTCTATTCCTGGTACACCACCAACGGCCTCGTAACTAGGGTGATAATCACGCATAAATGGCAGTGAATAAACAGCATCCATCTCTTGGGTGGTAAGGGGTGGCATAGGTGGATTTTGAACAACTATTTTATTACCGTGACGTTGAATAACAGTTTTACCGCGAGTAGCATCATGTTCGGTTTGCTGTATATATGTTGATTCTGCGTATTTGCGGCGACCGACATCACTGTTTTCGCTTACTGCTTCAAAACTTGGGCATTCTTTCGCACTTTGTACCATATAATCATGAGTGGTTACCGCGTAGCAAGTGCCGAGAATATCCTTTAAATCATTAATTTTTTCACCATTATTTAAACGTTGCGCAATTTCTACTACATGTTTTTCGCCCATTCCGTACATAAGAAGGTCAGCATCCGAATCCAAAAGAATTGATGGGCGAACCTTATCATCCCAATAATCGTAATGTGCAAATCGGCGAAGCGAAGCCTCTATACCACCGATACAAATAGGCACATCACCAAAAAGTCGGCGAATAGTTTTCGAATAAACAATAACAGCTCGGTCAGGTCTTGCCCCTGCTTTACCACCTGGGGTGTACGCATCATCGCTGCGTTTGCGCTTTGCAGCTGTGTAGTGAGCAACCATAGAGTCAATATTGCCACTGTTTACAAAAAATGCAAGTTTTGGGGTGCCAAAACGTTTATAATCTTCTTCGCATCTTGGTTGTGATATAATACAAACTTTAAACCCTGCATTTTCAAGCACTCGCGAAACAATTGCAGTACCAAAAGAAGGGTGATCCACATAAGCATCACCCGTAACTATAATTATATCGGCGGTTTCCCAACCGCGTTCATTCATATCTTTTTTTGTAATTGGTAAAAATGGCATAAACTTGACCTCTTTTTAAATATACTTTATTGTACCATAATTTTTTAATTGTTACAAGGGGTGTAAAATGGAAAACGAAACCCAAGTAGTCGAAATAAAACCAAAAAATATGTATGTTCAAATTTGTATAACACAAACAATATGTATTGTGGTGATTTTAATTTCTATTCTTGTAATGAAATTTTGTTTTAAAAGCAGTTATACAAAATTTACGAAATGGTGTAAAAACAATGTGTTTGAAAAAACAGAAATAACAGCTCGATTCGATGAGGAAACAAGTAGTGAAATTTAAATTTTTAGGCACAGAAATATACATATCGTTTTTGTTTTGCGCAACTCTTTGTTTTATGTTAGTAATAGATCGTACAGGACTGATAATTCCAACGTTTTTTGCTGTCTTTATCCATGAAAGTGGACATTTGCTAGCTATGTGGGCATGTGATTGTAATCCAAAAGCGATAAGGCTAATACCTACAAGTGTGCAAATTATTCGAGGTTTTTCTCCGAAAAAACATGGTGAAACGGCAATCGTAATATGCGGACCTTTGGCAAACTCAGTTGTTTTTGTGGCACTTTTAGCAAACTATTTAATATTTAAAAGTGAGCAGTCGTTGACTTTTTCGGTTCTTAATCTTGTAATTGCGGCATTTAATTTATTGCCGGTTAATGGACTTGATGGTGGAACGTTGCTTGTCATTTTTATATCAAAATTTACAGATATTTACAAAGCAGAAAGTATTGTACGAATGATTACGCTAGTGTTTGCGTTGATAACATTTTTAATAGGAGTTTATTTGTGGGTTAGTGGCACAGTTAATGTATCGGTATTTATTGTGGCAGTATATTTGGCATTATGTGGTCTAATTAAAAAATAAAAGCATCGACACTGTCGATGCTTTTATTAGCACTTCGAAACTGATAAACCCTGAAAATAAAAAATAAAGCCCACCCTAAAGGATGAACTTTATTTTGGCGCGCCGAAGAGGATTCGAACCCATGACCTTCTGGTCCGTAGCCAGACGCTCTATCCAACTGAGCTACCGGCGCAAAACATATTAAAATGTTGCGATAATTTTAAACCGCCATAGTATAATAGCACAAAACTTTTATAAAATCAATAGTTATTTTCAAAATTTTTAAATTTTTTGTTTTGCAGGTGAAAAACGTGCTGAATTTTTTAAGCAAAATTAATTCTTTTGTATGGGGCACACCCACATTATTGCTAATTTTTTTTACCGGTGTTTTTCTATCAATCCGTACAGGATTTTTTCAATTAAGGTATTTCAAGTCGGCTTTTAATGTGTTTTTCAAAAGAAGTAACGGTACAAGTAACGCTCGAATGACACCACTACAATCAGCAAGCACAGCGCTATCTGCCACTATGGGTATAGGCAATATTGTTGGCGTGGCAGGAGCCATAGCGCTTGGAGGTCCTGGCACTGTGTTTTGGATGTGGGTGTCTTCGCTTTTTTGCATGATAATAAAATTTGCTGAAATCGCACTTAGTATACGTTTTCGCGAAAAAAACATAGATGGTAGTTATAGTGGCGGTGCTATGTACTATATAAAAAATGCTTTGCCTATAAATTTTTTGCCATTGGCATATATTTTTTGCCTGTGCGGTGTTGCTGCTGCATTTGGGGTAGGAAATCTAACACAGATAAATACTATGTCAGCGAGTGTTATCGCTTTTGTTAAAACGTTTTTTAGCGTTTCACCACAAGCAGAATTTTTTATAAAATTTATGGTCGGGGTAATTTGTGCGCTGTGTTGCGCCCTTGTTTTAAAAAACGATGGAAATATTGGGCGTTTTTGTGAAAAAATGTTTCCTGTTATGACAATTCTTTACATAACTATAACATTAGTTGCAATTGTAATAAATTACAGCAAAATTCCATTGGCTTTTTCACAAATATTTGTAGGAGCATTTAATCCAAAAAGTGTAACGGGCGGAGTTGTGGGCTCGGTTTTTATAGGCGTTCGCTTTGGTATGTCGCGAGGTGTTTTTTCTAATGAAGCAGGGCTTGGAACAGCTCCAACAGCGTATGCTTGTAGTGATGGCGATGAAATAAGCCTTGGACTTATGGGTGTGATGGAGGTTTTTATAGATACTGTTGTCGTATGCACTCTAACCGCATTAACACTACTTTGTGTTGGAAATATTACTTATGGTATTGATGCATCAACAACTCTTACACTTGATGCTTTAAAATCGGTTTATGGATCAAACATAATTTTTGTTTTTTGTCCGGTGGTATGTTTTTTTGCTTTTTCTTCGGTAGTCGGGTGGGGGCTTTACGGAACAAAATTCATTTGTTTTTTGTTTGGTGATAATGCAAAACCGATATTTTTAATCATCTTTATTTTAGCGCAAATACCAGCCGCAGTTTTTAAATCTGAAACCGTGTGGATTATAGCTGAGATCTTTAACGGAATCATGATATTACCTAATATAATTTCAATTTTGTTGTTGAATGATAATATAGTTGAAATAATAAATTATAAAACTATAAAAAACCGATTCACAATTTAGTGAATCGGTTTTTATTATTCTTCAAACCATGTTTTAAGATAATTAATAACTGCTGGAACTAAAGATTTAATTTCCTTACCCGAAGTATTTACACAAAGGTCAAAACTTGATGCCACGCCCCATTTATTGCTTGTATACATTTCGCGATAAATTTTGCGTTGTCGGTCAATTGCTTTGCACTTGCGCAAGATTTGTTTATCGGTAAGATTCTCTTCATCACTAGCGCGCGAGCGACATCGTGCGATTTTAGATGCTTCGTTAGCGCACACAAAGATACTGAAAGGTTTATGCTCTGCTAAAATTTGATCAGCAGCCCTACCAATAACAACACAGTCACCCTGTTGTGCTAATTGTTTGATTAGTTGTTGTTCAGCATTTATTATTTCAGCCGATTGAAGAATTGCATAACTTGGCGCACCAAAAGCGTGTCCAATAGTCGTAGGATAAAAAATTTGAATATCCTTTTCTGACATACTGGCTACAAAATTTTTATCAAGTTTTGTTTTTTCAGCAACCATATCTATTATTTGGTGGTCGTAGCAAGGAATACCAAGTGCATCGGCAATTCGTTTACCAAGTTCTCTTCCACCCGAAGCAAATTCACGGCTTATGGTAATAATTTTTGGCATAAGATACCTCCTCTTGTGTCAAAAAATGCGCCCACTAATAAATTGTGGGCGCTGATATGTTTTGCTTTAGAAATTAGATTTTTTCAGCAACCTCGAAAACTGCTGCAGGAAGTTCTGCTTCATCGCAAGAGATTGTAAATACAAATTCAACATCTTCGATTTTAGAAAGTCTGTTAAGGAATGCTGCAAGTTCATCATAGTTACGTGAACCAATACGAAGAGTAGCATCACCAAAAATGTGAGTAATATCGTTGTTACCTGCTTTAACGCCAGCAAGAAGACCGTAATATTCATCGTAACCACAAACTGAAAAATCATCAGCATAAATCAAACGGGCTTTATGACTAACGGAAAATGTAAGTGTGCCGCCCTTTTCGATACATACAACATTGCCCAAACTTGTTTCAGCAGCAGAATTTACCATTTCTACTAAACGCTTGGTTTTGCCTGCACCTTTTTTTCCGATAATTAGTTTAATCATATAAAACAACTCCTTTATATTTGCCGTGTAAACACGGTTATTTTACTTATTTTGAAAGTCTTGCTTCTAGTTCAGCCTTCATCTCTTCGTATCCTGGCTTACCAAGAAGCGCAAACATATTTTTCTTATAGCTTTCAACGCCTGGTTGATCAAATGGATTTACACCGAGCATATAACCGGATATAGCACAAGCTTTTTCAAAGAAATATATAAGTCTGCCAAGATTGTCTTCATCAGCTTTATCAACCGATATTACAAGATTTGGTACGCCGCCATCGGTGTGAGCCAAAACTGTGCCTTGGAATGCTTTTTCGTTAACGAATGACATTGTTTTACCAGCAAGGAAATTAAGACCATCGCCATCATTATCCTCTTTTTCGATAACAACATCGCTGCCATTATCTCCGATTGTAACTACTGTTTCAAACATTAAACGTTTGTCATCTTGAACGAACTGTCCCATAGAATGAAGATCGGTAGAAAAAGTAACAGAAGCTGGGAA
>JAZRKK010000041.1:0-18560 GCA_045646305.1 Acutalibacteraceae bacterium | reverse complement strand
ATTGTAAACCGATTCCAAGAAGCTCGTATGAAGGATATTGTTCACGAGATAGACCCTTCTGCTTATATTACAATAAGCGAGATAGCTGATGTGTATTCGCTTAATAATGATAAATAAATTAAAAGCGCTGAGCAAAAACTCGGCGCTTCTAATTTTTTTGTCTAAAAATAGTAAAAAATATATTTAAAAATATTATATTATATGGTATAATATAGTAAGAAATACAATTTTGGATGTGAGTCTATGAAAACAGATTGCACTATTGAACTATCTCGTATAGTTAAGGAATTTTCTTTAGAGGTTTTAAATATGCCTGAAAACGAGGTTTTGGTAAGCTCTACCGAAACCAATCGACCGGGTCTTCACCTTGCTGGATACTATGAGTATTTTGATCCGAAACGAATACAAATACTCGGTATGAATGAAATAGGATTTTTGCAAGGCTTTGATGAAAATGAAAAAAATAAGCGTGTTGAAGAATTTTTTGTGAAACAGCCAGTTGCGGTTATAATAGCACGTAATTTAGTAGATGATGATGTGTATACTCAAATGGCAAAGAAACACAATGTTCCGCTTCTTGTAAGCCGTGATTCAACTTCGGATTTTGAAGCAGCGCTTATTGCGTTTTTAAACCTACACTTAGCACCTCGTATTACTCGCCATGGTGTTTTGGTCGAGGTTTATGGTGAGGGTATATTATTGCTTGGTGAGAGTGGCGTTGGTAAAAGTGAAACTGCTATCGAGCTTGTAAAACGTGGTCATCGTCTTATTGCCGATGATGCAGTAGAAATACGCAGGGTTTCAAGTAAATCATTAGTTGGTACAGCGCCTGACAACATACGTCATTTTATAGAATTACGTGGCATAGGAATTATTAATGCAAGTCGTATTTTCGGTGTTGGTGCTGTAAAACTTACTGAAAAAATTGATCTTGTTATCAATATGGAACCATGGGATGTAAGCAAAAATTACGATCGTATGGGTCTTGAAACTCAAAAAACTGAAATTCTAGGACTTGAAGTTCCATCACTTACCATTCCTGTAAAACCAGGTAGAAACTTAGCAGTTATTATTGAAGTTGCGGCAATGAATAGCCGTCAGAAAAAGCTTGGTTATAATGCAGCTGAAGATTTACTTAACCGACTTGGTATGAATGATGATTTCACAAAGCCAGAAGAAACAAATGTTAAACCATTTTAAACGATAGGAGAAAAATTATGTATAAATTAGGTGTAGATTTAGGCGGAACAAATATAGTAGCAGGTGTTGTAGATGAAAAATATAGAGTAGTAGCTACTGCTAAATGTAAAACAAACTTACCTCGACCTGCTGAGGAAATAATTGATGATATTGTTGCTATCACTTATGAAGCTATCGCAAATGCAGGAATTACTGCTGATGATATTGATGGTTACGGTATAGGATGCCCAGGTTCAATTGACCATGAAACAGGTAGCGTACCATATTCAAACAATCTTGAATTTTATGATTTGCCACTAGGACAAATTTTGTTTGAAAAAACAGGAAAGAAATTTTATGTAGAAAATGATGCTAACGCTGCGGCTTATGGTGAATATATTGCCGGTGCAGGTAAAGGAACTAAAAACTTTATTGCAATAACACTTGGCACAGGTGTTGGCGGCGGTATTATTATTGATGGTAAAATTTATTCAGGTTCTAATGGTGCCGGTGGTGAGCTAGGTCATACCGTTATTCAAATGGGTGGTCAGGCTTGTACTTGTGGTCGTTTTGGTTGTTGGGAAACCTATGCTTCGGCAACTGCTCTTGTTCGACAGACTAAACAGGCAATGATGCGTTATAAGAACAGCAGAATGTGGGATATTTGCGAAGGCGATATAGAAAATGCCAATGGTGTTACCGCGTTTAAGGCTAAAAGACTTGGTGACCGTGTAGGCAGCATGGTTGTTGATGAATATATACGTTATGTTGCTGTTGGTATTGCTAATGTACTTGATACATTCCAACCAGATATGATATGTATTGGTGGCGGTGTTTCAAAAGAGGGCGAATACCTTACCGACCCACTTAACGAATATGTTGAGGGCGAAAACTATGCTCGTCACATGAAGGTAAAAACTGTGATTAAAACTGCCGATCTTGGCAATGATGCAGGTATTATCGGCGCAGCATATCTTTGTAATCTTCACGAATAAGGTGATTATATGATACTTGATAACCTGATAAACAGATTATCAGAACTTAAAATTGAATATATAAAAGATGAGTCAATGAGTCGCCATACTACCTTTAAAATAGGTGGCAATGCAGATGTATTGGTAAAGGCTAAAGATATAGAAGAACTTAAAAAAATTATATTACTTGCCAAAAAAGACAATGTTCCTTATTTTATTTTAGGAAAAGGTTCAAATCTTTTAGTATCTGATAAAGGTATTGAAGGAATTGTAATTAGTCTTGAGGGTTTAAATGATATAAAAATCGATGGCAATAATGTAGTTTGTGGCGCAGGCGCTAGTTTGCGTAGCGTATGTATTGCGGTACAAAAGGCCCAACTTACTGGTTTGGAATTTGCTTATGGAATACCAGGTACAGTTGGTGGAGCACTTTATATGAACGCAGGTGCTTATGGCGGTGAAATGTCACAGGTTGTAAAATCGGCCACTGCAGTAGATGCAGATGGAAATATCATTGAGTTTTCTTTAGATGATATGCAGCTTGGATATAGAACAAGCGTATTTAAAAATAGTGGGCTTATTATAACAAGTGTTGTTTTTGAGTTTGAAAAGGGCGAAGCGGCAGTGATAAAAGCTGCTATGGATGATTTCTTTGCTCGTAGAAAAGATAAACAACCACTTGAATTTCCAAGTGCTGGCAGTACATTTAAGCGACCTGAGGGATATTTTGCCGGTGCACTTATAGAGCAAAACAACCTAAAAGGTGTATCCGTTGGTGGTGCTCAAGTAAGTGAAAAACACGCGGGTTTTGTCATTAACACAGGAAATGCTACTTGTGATGATGTTTTATCGCTTATAGAAAAGGTGCAACATACAGTTAAGTTGGCTGATGGTGTTGATTTGGAACCCGAGGTTATATTTGTGGGAAGAAAGTAATTTATGAAAATTGAATGTAGGTCCTTTGGATTTAAAAATGGGGCAGATGCGCAGACGGATTTTGTTTTCGATGTGCGCTGTCTGCCTAATCCTTTTTACATAGAAGAATTAAAATATAAAACGGGTATGGACAAGCCTGTCAGAGACTATGTTTTGAACAATGGAGAAAGTCAAGAATACCTTTGCAAAATAATAGATTTGCTTAAGACAGTTATACCTGTTAAAGAAAAATACGGTGTAGAAAAGGTAACTATATCATTTGGTTGTACCGGTGGACATCATCGCTCGGTTACGTTTGCTATTGAGGTTTGTGAAGTTTTAAAACAGCAAGGGTACAGCGCTGAATGTTACCATAGAGATATAAATATTAAGGATTAAAAATATGTCATTTTGTTCAGATATAAAAACCGAACTTAGCGAAATAAGAGTGCAACGTTGTTGTATGCAGGCGCTTACTTACGGATTATTGCTTTTTAGTCGTTGCTTTACGCCTAAAAAAATATCAATGCAAAGCGAAAACAAAAATGTAGCAAAATTGTATGCAACAATGATACAAAGAAATTACGATGCAACAGTTTGTATAACAGAAGGTAGCAGCAAAAATACTACGTATAAAGCTGAAGTCAATGATGAAATTGACCGACTTAAAATTATGGCATCGGTTGATTTTGGCATGATAGAGGGTAAAATAAGCCACGAATTTTTTAACCGTGCTTGTTGCGAAGCGGCTTTTGTTCGCGGTGCTTTTTTAAGTTGTGGTCAAATGAGCGATCCACAAAAAAGTTATAGAGTCGATTTTTCGGTAAAAAGTGAAAGTTTAGCCATAGAATTGCGTGACATTTTAGCGCGACACGATGTAAAAGCTAACATTTCTACACGAGGAAATGGATTTGTGGTATATATAAAGCGTAGCGAGATGATAATAAATTTATTAGCGCTTATTGGCGCATCGGCACGAAGTCTTGAGCTTATAGAAACTACTATAATTAAAGAAGCGAACAATAAGACAAATCGCGTTTTTAATTGCGATGGAGCTAATATTAAAAAGACCATAGAGGCATCTATAAAACAGCGAACAGCCATTGAATATCTTCAAAAAAGAGAAATGCTTTCATCTCTTCCTGAAGAATTAATTTCAGCGGCAAAACTTCGGATAAAATATCCTGAGAGTTCGCTCAAAGATTTGTGTAAACATTCACCTGATGCAATAACGGTTTCAGGTTTGAATCATAGACTTAAAAAAATAATCCAAATATATGAAGATATAATTTCGCGATAAGGAGTTGATACGGCATGGGCTTTGCACATTTGCATTTGCATACTGAATATAGTTTGCTTGATGGCTGCTGCCGTATAAACAAACTTATTGACGCAGTAGCTGAAAAAGGACAAAACGCTGTGGCTATTACCGACCATGGTGTTATGTACGGGGCTATCGATTTTTATAAAGCAGCAAAGAAAAATGGAATAAAACCAATTATTGGTTGTGAGGTTTATGTTGCGCCTAAAAGTCGTTTTGATAAACAAAAGCAAGAGGGTGGAAATTATAATCATCTTGTGTTGTTGTGTGAAAACAATGAGGGTTATCAAAATCTTATAAAGTTGGTATCGCTTGGATTTACCGATGGTTTTTATTCAAAACCACGTGTTGATCGTGAATTACTAGAAAAATATCATGGTGGACTTATTGCGCTTTCTGCTTGTCTTGCAGGTGAAATTCCACGTGCGATAATGAACAGTGATTATGACAAGGCGATTGAAACAGCACTTTGGTATAAAAATGTTTTTGGTGAAAATAATTATTTTCTTGAGGTTCAAAACCACGGAATTGCAGAACAGCAAACGGTCAATTCTTATATCCAAAAGCTATCGCGCGAAACAGGTATACCTATGGTTGCGACAAATGATGTGCATTATATAGAAAAAAACGATAGTTTTATGCACAAGGTTTTGCTCTGCGTTCAAACAGGTAGTAAAATAGGCGATCAAAATGCTCTTGAATTTAAAACGGAGGAATTTTATCTTAAAACTGAAGATGAAATGAAATCAGCTTTTCCAAATATGGAAGAGGCTGTTTTAAACACACAAAAAATTGCTGATAGGTGCAATGTTGAGTTTGAATTTGGCAAGATAAAACTACCTTTTTTCAATACAGGTGGACAAGACCATTTTGAGTATTTTCGTGAAAGATGCTATAAAGGGCTTTGTAAAAATTATGGCGAAAATCCAGCAAAGGAAATAGTTGATCGACTGGAATATGAATTGTCAGTTATAAACCAAATGGGATATGTTGATTATTATCTAATCGTTTGGGATTTTATAAATTATGCCAAGACACATAATATACCAGTAGGACCTGGACGAGGCTCAGGTGCTGGTAGTATAGCGGCATATTGTATTGGTATTACAGGCGTAGATCCTATAAAATACAATCTTCTTTTTGAGCGCTTCTTAAATCCAGAACGTGTATCTATGCCAGATTTTGATGTGGATTTTTGTTATGTAAATAGACAAAAGGTTATAGATTATGTTATTGAAAAATATGGAGCAGATCACGTAGCGCAAATAGTAACCTTTGGTACAATGGCGGCACGTGCTGCCGTGCGTGATGTAGGTCGCGCAATGGATATACCATACGCTACTTGTGACAAAACAGCAAAACTAATTCCGCAATCACCTGGCATGACACTTGAGAGAGCGCTTTCAACATCTAAAGAATTAAAAGTTTTATATGATGGCGATACCCTTATTAAAGATTTAGTTGATATGGCAATAAAACTTGAGGGTATGCCACGCCATGCTTCTACACACGCTGCTGGTGTAGTTATATCTGATAGGCCAGTAAGCGATTATGTGCCTCTTGCTACAAATGATGAATCGGTTGTAACACAGTACACAATGACTGCTCTTGATGAGTTAGGACTTTTAAAAATGGACTTTTTGGGGCTTCGAAACTTAACTGTAATCGAAGATACTCAAAACGATATAAGAAAACTAAATCCTGAGTTTGATATTGAAAATATACCGCTTGATGATAAAGATACCTTTGAAATGATGAGCGAAGGCTTTACTGATGGTGTTTTTCAGTTTGAGTCAGATGGAATGAAAAATGTTATGCGAAAATTCCGTCCAGAAACGCTAGAGGATTTAATAGCCATTATTTCACTTTATAGACCGGGTCCAATGGATTCAATACCGCGTTATATCAATAACCGACATAATCCAAGTAATATAAAATATGATACGCCTCTTCTTGAACCAATACTTAATGTTACTTATGGTTGTATTGTGTATCAAGAACAGGTAATGCAAATTTTTAGAACCCTTGCGGGGTATTCGTTGGGTCGTGCTGATATTGTGCGCCGCGCTATGTCAAAGAAAAAACATGATGTATTAGCGCGCGAACGAAATGCATTTATTTATGGTGAAAAGGACGAAAATGGCAATGTGATTTGTGATGGCGCGGTTAATCGTGGTGTTAGTGTAGTTGTGGCTGAAAAATTGTTTGATGAAATTTCAGCATTTAGTTCTTATGCATTTAACAAATCTCACGCGGCTGCGTATGCTGTTGTAGCATATCGTACTGCATATTTAAAATGTCACTATCCGACCGAGTATTTTGCTGCATTGCTTACCAGTGTGCTTGAAAGTCCTGGTAAAATATCACAATATAATGCTGAATGCAAACGAATAGGAATAAAAATTTTGCCACCAAGTGTAAATGAAAGTTTTGAGAATTTTACTGCTGATGGAAAGAATATTCGTTTTGGACTTCTTGCTGTACGCAATCTTGGCTCAAATCTTATAAATCAATTGATTATCGAACGAGCAAATGGCAAATATGTTACGATGCACGATTTTTGTTCTCGTAATTATAGTCGAAACTTCAATCGCAGAGCGCTTGAAGGACTTATCAAAAGCGGTGCTATGGATGGGCTAGAGGATAATCGGCGTAAAATGCTTTATAATATTGATAAGGTTATGTCGGTTATAGAGGAAACCCAACGTTTTTCATCTGAAAACCAGATGGATTTGTTTGGTGGTAGTGATGAAAGTGTAACGTTTGAACTTACACATATTGATGAAATGCCACATCAAGAATTACTCGCAATGGAAAAAGCATCAACGGGTATGTATCTGTCAGGACACCCGATGAACAGTTATAAAAGCTTTGCGCGTAATGCACGTTTTATTTCAATTGATAAAATAAATTCTAAAAAAATACCCGATGGAAGAAGAATAAGCGTTGTGGGTGTTTTAGGTGATATTAAGTTAAAACAACTTAAAAACAAAACAACGATAGCATACACAACAATTGAGGATACAACAGGTATCGTTGATGTTATAATATTTTCAGCTACACTTAATTCTTATCGTTCGATCATGACAGCAGGTAGTGTGGTAATAATTAATGGTAAGATTAGTGAGCGAGAAGATCGTGATGCTGAGCTTGTATGCGAATCGGTAGAGATTGTGCCCGAAAGCGCTCAAAAAGATGAGGGCATAGCAACTCTTTATTTAAAATTACCAAGCCTTAATTCGAATGAATTTAATAAGGTGTGTGAAGTGCTGTCAAAACATACGGGAGAAAGTGATGTTATAATTGTTTGCGAAGATACGAATAAGCGAATCATGGCCCCAGATAGATTGAAAATCACACCAAATAATCAATTAATACTAGATTTGTCGAAGATATTAGGCGAAAATAATGTAAAAATCGTTATAAAATAAAAAAACTATTGCAGTTTTACAAATTTTATTGTATAATATCAACGTATATGTTTTGGAGATGATAATAAAATGAAAACAATTGGTGTTTTAACAAGTGGTGGCGATGCGCCGGGTATGAACGCTGCGGTACGTGCCGTAGTAAGAACTGCTATTTCACTTGGTATGACAGTTAAAGGAATAAGACGTGGTTATGCAGGTCTTATTGAAGAAGATATTTTTGATATGGATGCTCGTTCAGTTTCTGATGTTATAAATCGTGGTGGTACTCTTTTATATACCGCACGTTGTCCTAAATTCAGAACCGAAGAAGGCGTTTTAGAAGCAGTAGCTAATTGCAAAAAGCACGGCATCGAAGGATTGGTAGTTGTTGGTGGTGACGGTTCATTCCGTGGCGCATTAGAACTATCACGTCATGGCGTGCCTTGTATTGGTGTACCTGGAACTATCGATAATGATATTGCTTGTACCGAATATACAATCGGATTTGATACAGCAATGAATACCGCAATGGAAATGGTAGACAGAATCCGTGATACAGCTCAGTCGCACGACCGTTGTAGCGTTATTGAGGTTATGGGTCGTCATGCTGGTTATATCGCTGTTCAAACTGGTATTGCTGTTGGCGCTACTGCTATTATGGTACCTGAAGTGCCTGTTAATATTGAAAGTGTTATTCGTAAAATCAACACTACTAAAAGCAATGGTAAAAAACATTTTATTGTAATCGTTGCTGAAGGTGTTGGCGGTGTTGAAGAAATCGCTAAACAGATTATGGCGGGTACTGGCGTAGATTCACGTGCTACTATTTTAGGACACGTTCAACGTGGTGGTAATCCTACTCTTCGTGATAGACTTCGCGCTACACAAATGGGTTATGAGGCTGTGCATTTGCTTTATCAGGGTAAGGGAAATCGTGTGGTTGCTTACCAGGGTAGCAGTGTTGTTAGCTATGATATTGAAGAAGCGCTCCAAATGAAAAAAGAATTTAATGAGGATATGCTTAAAATTGCTCTTGAAACAGCTATATAAAAAAGTCCCGACAAAAGTCGGGACTTTTAATTATTTATCATTTTTATCCATAGGCATATATTTAATTTTACGCTTTTTAGAGTTTTTGCTGTTCATTTTGATTACAGCAAATATAAATATAATTATTGCTAATATAATTATTACATAAACTATTTTCATATAAGATGAAGTAAAGAAGTTTTTAACTGCGCGTAGTACTGTAAGCATAGCACTTTTTTCAACATCTTCGTTTGAAATTAGATTTACCGTTCCTATAACATTTTCAGCATAAATTATATCAGCGGTACCTAAAACTTGACCTTTTTTAATAGGTGCATCAACTTTCTGACTGGTAGGTTTTGCTACAATGCTTATAGTTGAATCATCGGCATCTTTTGGTAAAACAGAGGTGAAACCTTTATCAACGTAAAGTGAAACATAATCGGTATCTAGCGATAAGTCAACTTGGACTTCGGCGATAGGATTAGATGTATTAGCTACATTTTTAAATTCGAAGTTATTAAATGCCCAACGGTAAAGGTCGGCGCTTTCGGCAAAGTGTCGTTTTTCGTTAGCAGGACAACCAAAAACTAAGCAAACGTAATTATAGTTATTATAACTTGCCGTGCTTACAAGGCAACGACCGGCTTCATCAGTATATCCAGTTTTAACACCTTTAGCATATTGATAATAGTAACTAGTAGTGTTATCTTGTAAGAAATTAGTTGTTGAAAGAATACGTTTGTTTGCTTTACTGGTTTCTACGGTGTGTCGTGTGCTTTCACAAACTTTTTTGAATGTTTCATTTTGCAAGGCGAATTTTGTTAAAATATACGTATCACGTGCGGTTGTATAATTTTGTTCATGGTGAAGGCCTATTGGATTTTCATAGTGGGTGTTTGTAAGGCCGAGTTCTAGAGCACGAGTGTTCATCATATTAACAAAGTTGTCTACGCTTCCACCATAGTAAATAGCAGCAAGTAAAGAGCAGTCACCATAAGATGACATAAGCACCATATATACAAGGTCAAGCTGTGTGATTTCTTCACCTGCTTCAAGCAGTGAAACACTACTTCCGGTTCCGCTTATAAGTTCGAGCGCTTCCTCGGTCATGGCTATTTTGGCATCAGGTACGTATTTATCGCTTTCTAACATAAGTAAAGTAGTCATTATTTTTGTAATTGATGCAGGATATACTTTTTGATCTGCATTTTTTTCAAAAAGAACTTCATCTGTGTCAAGTGACACCAACATCGCTGACTTAGCTGTAATTTCAAGACCAGATGGTTCATAAGCATTAGCAGTTAAAATAGGAGTGAATATTAAACAAATTATTAAAAATACGCAAAAAATTCTTTTTAGCATAGAAATCTCCTTAAAAATATGTTATAATCACTGTTGAGAGTGTAAATAGTTATTTAATTACATAAACTTTTATTTTTGAATGCTCATTATAATATATTATACATTATAAGTTTTAAAAAATAAAGTACCAATATCAAAAAAGGCGGTGAAAAAATGGTTTATATAACCGGTGATATGCACGGCGATTTAGAACGACTTTATGACAAAGAATTTCGAAAATTGAAACGTGGCGATGTTTTGATTGTTTGTGGTGACTTTGGCTATATATTTGATGGCTCAAAACTTGAAAAACAGGTGATTAATTATTTTGCTAAACGCAAGTTTATAACTGCTTTTGTTGAGGGTACACATGATAATCTAAGTAAAATTAATCGTTGCCGTGAAACCGTTTGGAAAGGTGGTAAGGTGCATCGAGTAAAAGGTAATTTGTTGCATCTTATGCGTGGGCAAATTTTTGATATAGAGGGTAATCGTTTCTTTACTTTTGGAGGAGGAGAAAGCACTGATAAAGATATGCGTGTTCCACAAGGATTTTGGTGGCGTGAAGAAGAAGCAACGCCTGCTGAAATGGCTGATGGTGCGCGTGTTCTTGATGAGGCAGGTTGTAAAATTGATTATATTATAACCCATGAACCTCCATCAAAGGTAAAAAGCGCTATGTTGTTACGAAGTGGAAAGAGTGATAACGTTAATAAACTTAACGGATATCTTGAAGAAATTGGAAAATCATGTTCTTATCGACATTGGTATTTTGGTTCGCTTCATGAGGATAGGGTTATTACCGAGCATCATACATGCGTATTTAAAAAAATAATACCAATAGGTGAACAAGTTTAAAACTTGTAATTTTTGTTATTTTGTGTTATAATTCAAAAGTTATATAAATATTTTATGGAGGTAGTTGTATTGAATACCGACAGATTATGCCCAGGTTGTATGAACGACAACGGTGGCGAAAAAATATGTAGTATATGTGGATATGATATGACAAGTAGCAACGGTAAAGAATGTTTACCAGTTAGCTTTTTGCTTTCAGAACGCTATGTTATTGGTAAGGCATTAAGTGATAATAGTGAAGCTATTACATACATAGCTTGGGATGTTTCAGCTGATGAAGCTGTACACATAAAAGAATATTATCCAAAAAACATATCAGTACGTAATCCTGATAAAACTGTGTCTGTTGTTTCAGGTAATGAATTTGCATTCAACGAAGGTCTTATGGACTTTTTGGAAATCAACAAAAAGCTTATAGCTAGCGAGTTACCTTCTATAATTGCTGTTAATACTGTTTTTGAGGAAAACGGCACTGCGTATGCGGTAGTTCCTGTTGTATCTTGTATAAGCTTACAAAGCTTTTTGGAAAAAAATGGTGGTAGTCTTCGTTGGGAACAAGCAAGACCATTGTTTTTACCACTTATTGATACTGTAAAAGGCTTACATGAAATTGGCATTATTCATGGTGGTATATCGCCAGAAACAATAATGGTTGGCCGTGATGGTAAATTAAGACTTACAGGCATTTGCATACCACGTCTTCGCCGAGCTTCATCAGACAGCGTTGCTGAGCTTTATAGTGGATATGCTGCTGTGGAGCAATACGGAAAAATCGATGCTACCGTAGATGTATATACCGATGTTTATGCTATCAGTGCTACCTTGTTTAGAGTTATAATAGGTGTAACTCCTCCTTCGGCAGAAAGTCGTTTAGCAAGTGAAAGCCTTTCAATTCCTGCTCGTTTTGCTGATGAACTACCTAGACAGGTATTGGTTGCTATCGCAAACGGTTTGCAAATTGAACCTAAAAACCGAACAGATAGTATTGATACATTTAGAAACGAATTGGTTTATGGTGAGACACAAGAAAATATTCGCCGTGCCGCTAATAACAAAGCAGTAGAGCAAAAGGCAAAACAAGCAGCACAGCAAAGCAACAAGAAAAAGGGAAGTAGTGTTAAATATGCTGCGTTATCATGTGGCATTACAGCAGCAATTTTTTTAGTAATTGGTCTAATTCTTTGTTTAACTGTATTTAAAGATGATATTTTTGGTAACAAAGATATCATATATAACACTTCTGATAATGTGTCCGTACCAAAGGTTGAATCTATCGGTGATGTTGATCCTGATGCGGTTGAATCGGTAATTTTATATGAAGTGCCTGAAACCTTAGGTAAGTATTATTATCAACTTGAAGATATAGAAGATTACGAGCGTTTTAAATTCAGTATAAAGGGTAAAGAATATTCTGATAAATATGCTCGTGGTATGATTTGTGCTCAGTCGGTTGAAGCTGGAAAAGAAGTGGAAAAAGAAACCGAAATTCAAGTTACAATTAGTTTAGGTCCTAAGGAAATTGCGGTTGCAAATGTAATTGGTCTTGATGAAATGAGTGCAAAAATGGAACTTCTAAAACAAGGTTTCTTATATGAAAACATTGAAGTTGTTGAAAGAGAAGATCCAAACAAAGAACCAGGTATGGTTATTTTACAGACCCCTGAATATAATGAAAAGGTTACAGCGGAAGCAGTAATAAGAATAGAAATAAATTCTTATGAACCGGAAGTCGTTGAAGATAGCTTTTTAGATGATTCATCTGATGACTATGATGATTATTCTTCGGATTATAAATACGATTGATATTTAATGCTGAGGTGAGCGGTATTGGTTGCAGTTTTATTAGCGGTATATAATGGCGAAAAATATTTAGAGCAACAAATTATTTCAATAATAAATCAAACTGTAACCGATTTGAAAATATTTATCCGTGATGATGGGTCGAGTGATGATTCAGTAAAAATTATTGATGAGTATTGCCAAAAATATCCTGAAAAAATATCAAAAGTTGAGGGCCATCCTACAGGAAACGCAAAACAAAATTTTGCCGAGCTTTTAAAGTTTGTCGATAGTGATTATATAATGTTTTGTGATCAGGATGATGTTTGGTTGCCTCAAAAAATAGAAAAAACATTGGCTGCAATGAAATCTGTTGAGGATGGTAAAACACCAATTTTAGTGCATACCGACTTAAAAGTTGTTGATGATAATTTAAATGTGATTTCAAAGTCGTTTTTTGAATTTCAAAAATTGATACAAAACGATATTACATTACCTAAATTATTGGTGCAAAATTATGTTACGGGTTGTACTATGATGATAAACCGCGTTCTTGCGGAAAAATGCAAACAAATACCTCCACAGTGTATTATGCACGACTGGTGGATAGCTTTGGTAGCGATTGCTTTTGGTGAAATTGTTTGCTTGGAAGAGAGTACAATGCTTTACCGACAACATTCGGGAAACCAAGTAGGCGCCAAAGCTTCATATGGCATAGCTTACATAAAACGAAAATTGGCAACATTAAACGAAGTTCGCAAAAATTATAACGCTACTTACATTCAAGCTAAGGCATTGTTAGATTGTTATAGAGAAGAACTGAATTCAATTCAAAAAGAAATATTGCAAACATATTGCAATATGCAAAATATGAAAAAATTTAAAAAAATACGCACTATGCAAAAATATGGATTTAAAAAATGCACTAAACTTCGTGTTATAGGTCAATATTTTTTAATGTAGAAAGGGAAATTTATGAACGTTTTAAAAAGAGTGATTACAGTACTTTTGGTGTTGTGCCTTTCAGTTTGCGCTGTGGGTTGCGCTGAAGAAAAATATGATGAATATGACAACTTCAAACCTGCCGGAGTTCTTATAATTGACTGTTTAACCGGTAAGCAGTATGAAACACATATAGATGATGAAAAGTACGCTAATATAATGTTTAATGCCTTTGAAGAACTTACCATTGATACTAAAACTGAGGGTGAAGTAGGTTCGGCATATCTTTATATGAGATTTTACGATGAAGACCAGTCCACAATGGTTATATTCACTATATATGATAATGGTTCTTGCTGTTTGGGTGAAGATTTCACCGAATATTATACAGTAGAAAACGGTAGACAAAAATATATAGATTTGTGTGAACTTTATGAGGAATATGTTCCAAAAAATTAAGTAAAAAAATAAAAGTGATGGTGAATTAATTTTCACCATCACTTTTTTATTGTTTATTAAACTCTTTTTGAAAGTACGTTCTTTTCGTATTCTTCTACTTTTCCGTACCATTCACCATCAACTGGTGCGCCACAGCATTCGCAGTAGTAGTTCCAAATATCACCGAAAGGTAATGTTTTAACTTCTTCGCTTTTTACCATAAGTTCGGTATAAGCGCCCTTGTCTTGCAAATCCTTAAGCATTGCATTTGGAGTAAGCATTGCCATAAGGAGAGCTTTTTGCCAACTACGAAGACCTACGCTCCAAGCAGCGATACGGTTAATACTTGCATCAAAGTAGTCAAGCGCCATATAAACTCTGTCAAACGCATTGCAACGTACGATTTCTTTTGCCATCTCGCGTGTTTCATCATCGAAAAGTACTACGTGGTCAGAGTCCCAACGAATAGGACGGGTGATATGTAGTGCGATTTCAGGGAAGAATGCAAGAAGTGCAGGTATCTTATCAGATACAACTTCTGTTGGATGGTAGTGACCATTATCCATAAGTGGTAAGCAACCATCGTGTGTAGCAGCAAATGTAAGTGAAAATTCAGCAGAACCTACTGTGTACGCTTCAACACCGATACCAAACACCTTAGATTCAACGCAAGGTTTTACAAGATTCTTGTCAAATGGTTCAGCAAGAATAGCCTCGATTGATTCTTTGTATCTAACGCGTGGACCCATACGATCAGCAGGGATATCTTTAAGACCATCACCGGTCCAAATGTTCATTACACAAGGTACGCCTGTTTCTTTTGCGAAGTATTCTGAAATACGAACACATGCTTTACCATGCTCAATCCAGAAATCGCGAACTTTTTTGTCAGGGCTTGAAAGTGTAAGACCACTATTTGCCATTGGATGTGAGAAAAATGTTGGGTTAAAATCAAGACCCATACCATGCTTTTTAGCAAAGTCAACCCACTTTTTAAAGTGGCGTGGCTCTAACTTATCGCGGTCAACAAAACCATCTTCTTCAAATATAGCGTAACAAGCATGAACGTTAATCTTTTTCATACCTGGGCAAAGTGACATAACCATATCCATATCTGCCATAAGTTCTTCCGGAGTACGCGCTTTACCAGGGTAATTACCTGTAGTTTGAATACCACCGGTAAGTGGACCATCTTGGTCAAAGCCTTTAACGTCATCGCCTTGCCAACAATGAAGTGATACAGGCTGTTTTTTTAGTGTTTCAATTACAGCGTCAACATCAATGCCAAGCGCTGCGTATTGTTTTTTTGCTTCTTCTAATCTACTCATTTTTATACCTCTGAAAAATTAAAGTTTTGAACAACCGTGACAGTTAACAAGCGCATCAATTTTTTGACCAGCTTTGCAAAGTGGACATTCATGTGGCTTGTAGTTTTGATAGTCAGGAAGATCGTTTGGATTAAATATAGAGTTTACAGGTATTCCTGCTCGTTCTTTACGTGTAGCAAATATAGAGCAAATACCAGCAACATTACCACCATAGTATTTTACAGCATCTACAGCTGCTTCTACAGTACGACCAGTTGATACAGATACTGCCAAAATAAGCACATGTTTACCTTGAATCATAGGAATAATATTATCACGGAACATAAGTTGGCTAGAACCTGTAGTTTCTGGAGTTACTACATAGATAGTTTGGTGCGCATTCATATTTGAATAGTTCGCTTCGGTAAGGCGACTTGCAAGACATGCGCCTACAACCTCCATACCATCAAGACAAAGTATGGTATCAACTATGGTGTTAGTGCGATAATAACTGCAAAGCTCTTCTGCTACGGCTCTTGCTTCTGAAAGACGTGATTTTTGGGCTGCAACATCAATATAGTAATTGCTATGGCTATTACTTGTTGCGAAATGGCCTTTACAAACGCGAAGGTATAAGTCTTTGCGCTTGGTTTCAATTTTCATTGTGTTAGAAGTTGGCATAGTTAAACTCCTCCTAATTTTATATATAAAATATTTTACAATAAAAAAATCATAAATACAAGTGCATTATTGATTTTTTTGTAAATTTATTATATTATATATAATGAGATAAAAGGGTAAAAAAATACGATTTTGTTTAATAGAGGGGAAGCGAAATGGAAAAAAGAACAAAAAGACAAAAAGCAATTATAAGACGCAGAATTTTTATAGCTGTTTTATCGGTATTGTTAGCGTCTACAATAGCATTGCTTTCGTTTGTAATAACTGCAGCTTTCAAATTCGCTAAAAATGATGATTCTATTGTTTCACAAGAAAGTGAAATTTCAGAGCCGCAAATTGATCCTAATGCAGTAGTTTCAACAGCAACAGTTGTCAATACAGGAGATATCATACTGCACAGCACGGTTCTTGATGGCGCTAAAACATCTGATGGAGATTATGATTTTTCGGCATTTTTTACTCAAACAGAAAAGTATTTTAAGGCGGCCCATCTTGCAACAGCCAATTTAGAAGTAACATTAGGCGGAACAGAATCGGGTGTTTTTTCAGGTTATCCCGCATTTAATGCGCCAGATAGTTTGCTAGATGTTATAAAATCTAGTGGAATCCGTATGGTTACAACAGCTAATAACCATTGTTATGATACAGGGCTTTTTGGCCTTAAACGTACTGTTCAACAGTTAAAATCAAGTGGTATTGATTTTATAGGTACCAAGGAAAGCGATAGTGACCCTACATACATTGTCAAAGATGTAAACGGAATAAAAATTGGTATGGTGACCTATACTTATGAAAATTCTTCAGGCGATGGTCAAAAATCAATTAATGGTAATGTAGTAAAAGCTGAGGCTAACAGCCTTATAAATTCATTTAATTATGATAAAATCGATGAATTTTACACACAAGCGCAATCTGCGATTGACAGTATGAAGCAATCGGGCGCAGAAGCGATTGTGTTTTATATGCATTGGGGAGAAGAATATCAATTATCTGCTAATACCTGGCAAAAGTCTATCGCTCAAAAATTGTGTAATATGGGTGTTGATGTAATTGTAGGCAGTCATCCTCATGTAGTACAGCCGATAGAATTAATTTTTTCAGAGGATAGCCAAAATACAACCGTATGTGTGTATTCTATGGGTAATGCTATTTCTAATCAGCGACAAGAGCTTATGGATTCTTGTCCATCAGGACACACAGAGGATGGAATGTTGTTTTATTACACATTCGAAAAATATGGCGATGGAACAGTAGCGCTTGGTGGTGTTGATGTAATACCGACATGGGTAAACAAATATCGCGGCGGTAGTGGTTATCAATATACAATGTATCCGTTAGAAACTGCCGAAATGGCAAATGATTATGGATTTGACAGTACCGCGCTTTCAAAAGCAAAACAATCATTTGAACGCACAAAGGCTATCGTAGCATCAGGACTTTACGAATGTCAGCAACATTTGGAATGTGACATACGCTTTGAAGAGCAGGTGAGTGAATGAGCAGCACAGATATTTTGTTATCCGATTTAAAAATACATATTGAGCATCAGTATGAGTATATAGCTCAATTTTGTAAGGATTATATAAGTGAATTTGAAAATGCTGATATATGCGCCAAAGCAGAAAAACAGGATGTTTTAAAAGAAAAAGAACTTGTACCGCAAGCACCTATTCAAAATTGTGAAAGCCTTTGTATTTATCGCAGCATTGCCGAACAGCTACCTTATTTTAATCGATTTGTATTTCATGGCGCTGCAATAGAATATGATGAAAATGCATACCTTTTTACTGCGCCTAGCGGAACAGGAAAGACAACCCATATAAATCTATGGAGAGAATATCTTGGCGATAGAGTAGACATTATAAACGGTGATAAGCCAATAATCCGCATTGAAGATGATGTTACGGTTTATGGTACACCATGGGCAGGTAAAGAGGGTTATCAACGCAACATAAAAGCACCTCTAAAATCAATTTGTATTTTAAAGCAAAGCAAAACTAACAGTATTGTAAAATTGCAAACATCAGATGCTGTTAAGTATTTGATGCATCAGGTATATTTGCCATCAAACGAAGTAGCATTATCAAAAACATTAGAATTGCTTGGAAAAATAATAGAAAAAATTCCGGTATATATGCTTTCATGTGATATATCAAAAGAAGCTTTTAAAACTTCTTTTGATGAGATGACAAAGTAATTTATAATAAATAAAGCGATATTAAAAGTAAAACCTCTGCTAAAATGAACAAGTCCAGTAAAAACGGACAATAGAAAAAAGAACCCTCCTATGGTAGAATTAAACTATCATAGGAGGAATTTTTATGCCTAGAAACTACAGACATTTGAAAGAATATGAGAAAGAAATATTAGAATTAAAAACACA
>JAZRKK010000040.1:0-6354 GCA_045646305.1 Acutalibacteraceae bacterium | reverse complement strand
TCAGTATCTGCGCCAATGTGCTTAGCAAGTTCTGTCATAAAGCTCTGGCAGAATCTCATGATTTCACCATCTGAACGGCCACCAGGGTCAAAGTCCGAACCACCTTTACCGCCACCCATAGGAAGACCAGTAAGACTGTTTTTGTAGGTTTGTTCGAAACCTAAGAACTTCATAATAGAAGCGTTTACTGACGGATGGAAACGAAGACCACCCTTATAAGGACCTATAGCAGAGTTAAACTGCACACGGAAACCACGGTTAACCTGAACCTGACCATTGTCATCTACCCAAGAAACGCGGAATGTGATCATACGCTCAGGCTCTACCATGCGCTCAATTACACCATGTTTTTCAAATTTGTCATCTGCTGCTACTACAGGTTCGAGTGACTCTAAAACATCACGAACAGCCTGTAAAAATTCGGGTTCGTTACCGTTACGTTTTACGGTATCAGCATAAACCCTGTTTAAATATTCTGATTTAAACATAATATGTACCTCCATATAAATTATCAAAATAATATATTTATAAGAATACTACTATTTTTTTTTACAGTCAATAAAAATTTTTGTGTTTTTTGTGATTTTTTGCAAAATAACTGCATTTTCCTTGACAAAACACCGTAATATAGTTATTATATACTAATGTAAAGCGTTGAGAAGGACAGTAACCTTTTTTTAGTTTCTTTAAAGAGAGTAACCGCACTGGCTGAAACGGTTATATGAAGCATTAAGGCGAACACCACCTTTGAGCGCCAAGGGGTAGCAACCTTGGTCGTATCCGCTGCGTTAAAGCGTTAAAAGTGCCGCTGTTTTGCGGAATGTGGGTGGAACCACGGAGAGTATATTACACTTCGTCCCTGTTTTTACAGGTGGCGAAGTTTTTTTATTTTTAATATTATTATGAAAGAGGATAGATTTTTATGAAAATCATTTTCAAAGATGGTACTGTCGCAGAAGCCGCTGAAGCTCAAGAACTTGAAGTTTTAAGACACTCTGCTGCGCATATTATGGCTCAGGCTGTAAAGCGCCTTTACCCGCACGCAGATTTCGGTTATGGTCCTGCAACCGAAAAAGGTTTTTACTACGATATTGACCTTGGTGATACCAAACTTACTGATGAAGATTTGGCTACGATTGAAGCCGAAATGAAAAAAATCACAAAAGAAAATTTACCAATCCGTCCTTATGTTATGTCACGTGAAGAGGCTATTGCGCACATGCAAGAACTTGGCGAAAAATACAAGGTTGAGCATATAGGCGATCTACCAGAAGATGCCCAAATCAGTTTCTTTAAGCAGGGCGATTATGTAGATATGTGCACAGGTCCTCACCTTTGCTACACAAAAGCTTTAAAAGCATTTAAAATCACAGGTCAGTCTGGTGCTTATTGGAAAAACGACAAAAACAATAAAATGCTTACTCGTATTTATGGTACAGCATTCAAAACACAAGATGAACTTGATGCTTACCTTAAAATGGTTGAAGAAGCAGAGCGCCGCGACCACAACAAGCTCGGCCGCGAACTTAATTTCTTTACCACAGTTGATGCTATCGGTCAAGGACTACCTATTCTTTTACCAAAAGGCTCACGTGTAGTTCAACTATTGCAACGTTGGGTTGAGGATATCGAGCAAGAACACGGTTACTTGCTTACCAAGACTCCACTTATGGCCAAGCGTGATCTTTACCGAATTTCAGGTCACTGGGATCACTACCGTGATGGTATGTTCATTTTAGGTGACCCAGATGATGAAGAAAAAGAATGTCTTGCTATGCGCCCTATGACTTGCCCATTCCAATATCAAGTATATTTAAATGGTGCTCGTAGTTACCGTGACTTGCCAATGCGTTTGGGTGAAACCTCTACCCTATTCCGTAATGAAGATTCAGGCGAAATGCATGGTCTTATCCGTGTTCGCCAATTCACAATTTCCGAAGGTCACTTGGTACTTCGCCCTGACCAGTTAGAGCAAGAATTCGCAGATTGCTTAAGTCTTTCAAAATATTTCCTTGAAACTGTTGGTCTTTTAGAAGACTGTACTTTCCGTTTCTCACAATGGGATCCTGAAAACACTGCCAAGTATGAAGGTACCGCCGAGCAGTGGAATGATGCACAAGACACAATGGCAAAAATCCTTGAAAACTTGGGTGTTAACTACGAAATCGGTATTGATGAAGCTGCTTTTTATGGTCCTAAACTCGACATTCAGTACAAAAACGTTTTCGGTAAAGAAGATACTATTGTTACAATTCAGATTGATATGCTACTTGCTGAAAAATTTGGCATGTACTACACCGATGCTGATGGTCAAAAGAAACTCCCATACATCATTCATCGTACCAGTCTTGGTTGCTACGAACGTACTCTTGCATACCTTATCGAAAAATATGCCGGTGCGCTTCCAACTTGGATGTCACCAGAGCAGGTTCGCGTTCTTACAATCACTGATCGTGCCAACGACTACGCTGAAGAAATTCGCGCAAAATTGGCAGCTAAAAAATATCGCGTAAGTGTTGATGATAGCCAAAACACTCTTAAATATAAAATCAGAAATGCACAGCTTGAAAAAGTGCCTTATATGATTATTTTGGGTGATAAGGATATTGAAAACAAAACTGTATCTGTTCGTCATCGTTCAGGCGAAGACCTTGGTGCTATTCCAATGGAACAGTTCGAAAGCATTCTCGCTGATGTAGTTGATAACAAACTCAAAAAATAATTTATAGAAAAAAGGCTTGGAGAAATCTCCAAGCCTTTTACATTTTATTGAAAATTATTTCAAGTTGTTTATATATTCTTCCACATCAACAACTGTACCAGTATTACGAGCATGTTCAGCTGCGAATGTGATAAGATGGTTATAGCAAGATTCATCAATAGTAGGAATAGCGCAACCTTTGTAGTTGTCGGTCATATAGTCATAAAGCGCAACTATGATACCGCCATCGCCACCACCGTGACCGCCTAAGATACCATCGGTAGCATTACATGGAATTTCTTCGGTTTCTTTAGTAAGATGATCGTAAACCTTGATTGGAGAATCACCCTTAAGAGCTGCGCGAAGTTCACCCTTTGTACCATAAATGTTTATAAATCTACCGCCTGAGTTAAATGCGTTCATTGTAAATGTTACTGTGATGTCATCTTCAAAAAGCATATTAACAGTTTGATGGTCAACAACATCGTTGTTACACTTGAATACGCACTTACCATAATTTGATTCCATAAGTGATTTTTTAACATCCTCATCACTTGATTTAACAAGCTTTGTAGCAGCACTACGGAACCAGTTACTTGAATCTTCAAGATAAAGTTTAGTAGCGTTGAAAGGACAAGTATCGCTTACAGGGCAACCTTCAAGACAACGTTCTGGCGCACCCTCTGGCGCATTTTCACGAGTGAAGTAAGAAAGTGTACCAAAAGACTGAACCTTTTTACACTTTTTGCCAAGAAGCCATTGTAAAATATCCATATCATGGCAAGATTTTTGCAAAAGCATAAATGAGCTTTCTTTGCTGTTGTGCCAGTTACCACGAACAAAGCTGTGTGATTGGTGAACAAGCTCAACACATTCTTCATGATTAACAGACATAATTCTACCAAGACGACCTGAGTCAATAATTTCCTTAATCTTGTCGAATAAGAATGTATAACGCAAAACAGTACAAATAACAACCTTTACGCCCTTTTCGTTAGCGCGATCTCTGATAGCGATACATTCTTCAGGTGTAGGTGTGATTGGTTTTTCAAGCAACAAATCGTAGCCCAAATCAATCGCTGTCATAGCTGGTTCAAAGTGATCGCGGTCCATTGTAGCGATAAGCGCTATATCAGCAATTTTACCAAGCGCCAAAAGTGGCTTGTAGTCGGTGAAGCACATCTCATCTGGAATATCATACATTTCTCTAATATATTCTCTACGACTATCTCTTGGCTCTGCAACTGCAACAACCTCAAACTTTTCAGGCATACTTGACATATACTTGGTATATGTACCACCACGGTTACCTGCGCCAATAACTATAACCTTTAATTTTTTCATAAAAAACTCTCCTTGATTTTTATAAGATTTTATCTTATACTGTCAGTATAAACGGTCTAAAAGCATAAATCAATATAAAATTAGGTTAAAATATATGAAATTAGTTCAAAAAGTGGTGATAAAATGGCTTGGCGCAGCTATGAAGTAAAAGAACAGATAAAAATATCAGAATTATACAGCCTTTTTAAACGACATTTTAAAAAAGGTCATCACTTTCTAGGTGAGATGCACGACTTTTGGGAAGTTGTGTATGTAGTAGATGGCGAAGTCATTATTTCGGCGGATGAAAACATCCATAATTTTAAAAGTGGCGATATTATTTTTCACAAACCATTAGAACTACATAAATTTAATGTTATTGGTGAAAATGGAGCTACCTTGCTTGTTTTTTCTTTTTCTATGACTGGCGATGCTTGTAAAAAAATGGAAAGACAGGCTTTTCATTTAAATAAATATAATCGCAGCATAATCAAAAACTTTTTAGAATTTTTAGAGCTACAAGCAAAAAATGAATTCGAAATTGAAAACATTGATTTGTTTGGAGACTTTATGCCTAAATTCGAAAACAATCACATTTTTTTACAAACAGTTTCAAACTATATTTGTAGGATTGTTTTGTCACTTTCCTCAGGAACAACCACATTACCAAACACTAAAACTTATGAAACAGAACTTTTTAAACAAGCGCTTGAAATAATGAATAAAAAAATATCTGAACCGTTATCAGTAAATGAATTGTCTAACGAATTAGGCATAAGCATATCAAGCCTTAAACGTCTTTTTGACAAATACGCCGGTATGAGCGTTCATAAATACTTTTTGACACTAAAAATCAAAACAGCAACTGTTTTTCTTAAAAGTGGTATGTCGGTAAACGAAGTTTCCGACAGCTTGGGCTTTAGCTCACAAGGCTATTTTTCCGCCACATATAAGCGCGAAACTGGAAATAACCCTTCGCAAATATAATAAAAAAGGCTTGGAAAAATCTCCAAGCCTTTTTGTATTCATTATTTTTATAAAACGAAAATCATTTCCACTCTATTACTATTGTACAATCTTCTAGATTAACAAACATTGCCTTAACTACGTCTTCGGCATTTTTCTTAGCAATATCTATTAAACCTTTATCAATTGCTCTCTCAGTCATTTTTCTTTTAGTTCTTTTTGAGCGTTGTTTAAATCTTCTACTGTAATGGGATTGAAAATACTATTATTTTCATCTAGTTTTTTAAAAGAATTATTATCAATCTCCACACTTGTAATTTCTACGGTAGGAAGTTTAATTATAATTTTATCATCTTTTTCGATTATTTCTGCATTGTTAAGATTTTTTATTCCTGCTTTAATTACACCATCATAAGAAATAATAAAGCTTTTCTCGGTAAAAGGAATTTTCCATCCCGTTTTCTTAAGTTTAATAGCATCTGACTTTGTTATGACATCAGTAAATAAATAACTCCCAGTATTCAATTCAGCCGTTTTTTCTAACTTTTCTTTGATTACCTCAATATTGTTAACTGTTACATGTGATACTTCAAGAGTAAGTTTCTTTTTCATATATTTATATCCAATAAAGCCGAGTGCAAATAAAATCGCTATCGTTATTATAATTGATATTATTTTTTTAAGAATCCCCTTAAAACCTTTCATCAAATCCACCTCTATTTAACGTTAAATTTCCTTATGTATTAAAAAAAAATGGCTTAAAGAAAAACTTTAAGCCATTTTAGTAATACAAAATTACTTATTAAGTGCTTCGTTAACTGCAACTGCGCAAGCAACAGTCATACCAACCATTGGGTTGTTACCTGCACCGATAAGACCCATCATTTCAACGTGAGCAGGAACTGAAGATGAACCTGCAAACTGAGCATCAGAGTGCATACGACCCATTGTATCGGTCATACCGTATGAAGCAGGACCAGCTGCCATGTTGTCTGGGTGGAGTGTACGACCTGTACCGCCGCCAGAAGCAACTGAGAAATACTTCTTGCCCTGTTCGATACATTCTTTCTTATAAGTACCTGCAACTGGGTGCTGGAAGCGAGTTGGGTTTGTTGAGTTACCTGTAATAGATACATCAACGCCCTCTTTGTGCATGATAGCAACGCCTTCACGAACATCATCAGCGCCATAGCAACGAACCTTTGCGCGTTCGCCGTTGGAGAAAGCAGTTTCATTTACTATTGCAAGTTCGCCTGTATAGTAGTCGAACTTAGTCTGAACGTAAGTAAAACCATTAATACGTGAAATAATTTGAGCTGCGTCTTTGCCAAGACCGTTAAGGATAACGCGAAGTGGCTCTTTAC
>JAZRKK010000039.1:0-7180 GCA_045646305.1 Acutalibacteraceae bacterium | reverse complement strand
GGTAAAGTAATAGGCGCTGATGGTAAAGATGGCGTAGACGGCAAAGATGGTGTCGATGGCGAAAAAGGTGACAAAGGCGATGCCGGCGCTGATGGTAAAGATGGCGCTGATGGAGTTGGTATCGAAAGCATAGTTATAACTGATGGAAAGTTGAACATTACTCTTACAAATGGCACAATACTTGACCTTGGTAATATAAAAGGTGCCGATGGTAAAGATGGTACCGATGGTAAAGATGGTACCGATGGTAAAGATGGTGCTGATGGTAAAGATGGTGCCGATGGTATAAGTGTGACTAAAACCGAAATCAATGAAAACGGCGAACTCATTATATATTATTCTAATAATACAAGTAAAAACCTTGGTAAAGTTGTAGGCTCTGATGGTCAAGCAGCTGAAAAAGGCGACAAAGGCGATAAGGGTGATCCTGGCGCTGATGGCAAAGATGGTGCCGATGGTGTAGGTGTCATAAAAACCGAAATCAATGAAAATGGCGAACTTGTTATATACTATTCTAATGACACAAGTAAAAATCTTGGTAAAGTAATAGGCGCTGATGGTAAAGATGGCGTAGACGGCAAAGATGGTGTCGATGGTGAAAAAGGTGACAAAGGCGATAAGGGTGACAAGGGTGACCCTGTTGCTGATGGTAAAGATGGCATCGATGGTAAAGATGGCGTTGGTGTATCTAGTGTTGAACTTGTGAATGATGAACTTGTTATTACTTTATCTAATACAACAGTAATAAACCTAGGATCTGTTAAAGGTGACAAAGGCGATAAGGGTGACCCTGGTGCCGATGGTAAAGATGGTGTAGGTATACTTAATGTAACAATTGATGAAAATGGTAATTTGCTCGTTACATTTACTACCGGAAACACTATAAACCTTGGTAACGTTAAAGGTAAAGATGGTACTGATGGCGTAGGTATTGCCGAAATGTATATCCAAGATGGTAAACTTTATGTTCGAAAGACAAACGAATTGACAGCTCAAGACCTTGGCTCTATTAAAGGCGATAAAGGCGCTGATGGTAAAGATGGCGCTGATGGTAAAGATGGCACAAACGGCAAAGATGGCACCAATGGAAAAGATGGTGCTGATGGTAAAGATGGCACAAGTATTGTTAATAGTTATGTAGATAACGATTTACATTTGTGGATTGAACTTTCTGATGGTACAAAGATTGATGCTGGTTATGTTGGGGTAACTACTGATGGCGGTTCTACGGAAGTTAAATTTACTGTAACATTTAAAGATCATGATGGAACAGTTTTAAAAACTGAAGAAGTAGCAGTAGGTTGTGCTGCAACAGCACCTGCTGATCCATCAAGAGAGGGATATTTGTTTACAGGATGGAACCAACCATTTAACAATGTGATTTCTGATATGGAAGTTGTTGCACAATATCAAAAAATTACTACACCGACAATATCAGTAGGAAAAATCACAGCAAATGCAGGTGAAACTGTTCAAATACCAGTAACTATTATTAATAACCCTGGTATAGCAGGCGCAACAATTAAATTAACTTATGATACTGCTCTTACATTAAGCTCAGCAAGTAACGGCGAAGCGTTTTCAGCACTTCAAGTTAGTAATCCTGGTAAATTTACAAGTCCTTGTAATTTTGTTTGGGATTCAGAGAGCGGTCAATCAGAAGAAGATGGTGTTATTCTTTATTTGACATTTGTTGTTCCAAGCGATGCAGACTCAGGTGACGAATTATCAATAAGTTGTTCTTACAGAAGTGGTGACATTTTTGATGATAACTGGGATGATGTTACCTTGGAAATGGTTGCTGGCGGAATAATCGTTAATTAATAAGGAGGCAGATTAATAATGAAAAAAATATTATCTGTAATTTTAACGGCACTGCTTATATTAAGCTGCATTCCATTTACAGCGTTGGCTGCAGCTGAAACATCAACAATTACTGTTGATACAGTTTCGGCAGCAGCAGGTGCGACTGTTAATGTGAATGTAAATATATCAAACAACCCCGGTATTGCCGGTGCTACATTTAAAATTTCATATAATCAACACTTGACACTAGTTAGTGCAACAAGTGGCGAAGTTTTTGATGTGTTAGATTTTACACAACCAGGTACTTTCGCTAACCCATGTAATTTTACTTGGGACTCAGAAAATGCTGAAGCAACAGAAGATGGTACTTTCTTAACATTGACTTTTGAAGTGGATCCAGAAGCACCTCAAAATGAAAAGTTGAATGTTGATATTTCATATCGTTTTGGTGACGTATTTAACAATGATGCCGATTTGACATTTGATATTGTTAATGGTAACGTTGTTGTTTTGGATTATATTCCAGGTGACGTTTTTGAAGATGGTGTTATCAATGCAAAAGACACACGTCTTATAAGACAGTACATAGCAGGTGGTTATAATATTACATTAAAAGAAGCGGCTGCCGATGTTAATGATGACGGTATAATCAACTCAAAAGATACTCGTTTAATAAGAAGATATATAGCAGGTGGATATGATGTTATTCTTTTACCATCAACTCCACGTTGCCCTCATTCAATGACTGCTATTCCAGCACTTGAAGCTACATGTAACGAAAATGGTAATGAAGCATATTGGTATTGCTCACTTTGTGGAAAGTATTTCTCAGACGAAGATGGAATAGTAGAAACAACGGTAGAAGATACCATTATTCCAGCATCACACGGATTGGTACATTACAATGCTAAAGCAGCAACATACACCGAAGAGGGCCATATCGAACATTGGTATTGCGGTGCATGTGACAAATATTTTGCAGATTCATCTGCTTCTAGAGAATTAGAAGCGCAAGAGGTTATAATTCCTGTATTGCTAAGAACAGAATCTACCATAGTATATAATGTATACGGTTCAGACCCATATCTAGAGAGCGTTGGCGTTGATAACAGCAAAAACCCAACCGCGTTCTTTTCAGAAGATGGCTTAGTTCTTAACGATATTATTGCTCCAGCAGGATATGTCTTTAAGGGTTGGACTACTGCATCAGGAACTCCTATAACAGAAATTGCGCCAAGCTCAGCTTCAAGACAAATAGTTTTGAATGCAACATGGAGCAAAGTTGAATACACAGTAACATTTGATTCCCCAGATGTTCCAGTGGAAGCAATCAAGTACACAGTTGATACTGGTGCAACATTTGAAAATGCTGCTTGGTATGGATATACATTTGTTGGTTGGTCAAATGATAATGGCTTCCTTGTTAAAAACATTAAGCCAGGCACTACCGGCAATATGACATTGCATGCAAACTGGACTTCTAATAGAAGTAAAGCAACAAGCTACTCTAACTATGGAGATCCTGTTACTATTATTGAAGATGATGTAAATGGTCAGTTCTTGTTCGTTTATAGCATTGGTAAGATCGACAACGTACCACTTAGTCAGATTCAATATATTGGTAACTCTCAGAAAATAGAAATTAACCAAAGCTATCAAGTTACAAACACTATCACCAAAACTGAAGCAGAAACTGTTGCTGAAATGATTTCTAAAGCAACAACCGAATCTTCAGGTTGGACATTGTCAAAAGACTGGAATCAGATTTATGAAGCTGGTTCTGAGCGTGATGAAACTCGTGGTAAGACAGAGGAAAGAACAGATTCAGAAGGCAATGTTATTGGTGGTAACTATTATGTAAGTAATAGCCAAGGTGGTTCTAGCTTTGTAAGCACAAATTCAGGTGGATCTTCATCTGATTCTTCTAAGGTTACAAAGGATGCATCTGTGGGTATTCATAGCAATTACAAAGCTTCCACAGAAACAGACACTAGCGTAAGTCTCGGTGTTAAGAACGAAACCGAACTTTCAGCAGGTGTTAAGTATGGTCCTGCTAGTGCTGGTGTTAAGAATACAACAACTATTTCTGCTGATACCACTACTTCTCGTAACGATAAAGAAAGTTTTGAATTAGATACACAAAAATCATTTGCGATTGGTACAGTTGATGAAAGTCATTCTAATTCTTACTATGATGTATCTGTACAAAACTCAAGCAATTGGAATACAACAACTGGTTACGAAGAAAGCTATCAATCAAGTCAGTCACATTCAGTTACAAATGCTATTTCAGAACAAATTTCTGAAAAAACAACACTTAATGTTTCTGAATCAGTTGGCGGCGAAGTAGCAAACACTACCTTGTCAACCGACTCGTCAGGTAAAACTAATGAATATTCAACTGCGTTGGGCTATTCTGAAGGTACTGGTGAAGTAACAACCCAAGAGATTAAATTCTCATCGGATCGTCCAGGTTATTATCGACTCGTTACAGCAGGTACTGTACACGTATTTGGTGTAGTAGGTTATGATGTAGCGACCGACTCATACTTCACATACACATATTCATTATTAGATGATGAAAGACACCCATACCTTGACTATTCAAAAGCTGATCCTAATTTTGCTGATTGTCAAAACGCTGTGGTTCCTTTCGAAATTCCATACTATCCAAATGAATATATAATGGCTGTTACCGGTAGAAGTGAAGGCTTACAGGTTAACATGGATGGATATGTAACAGGATATAGCGGAACAGATACAACAGTTGTAATTCCTCAATACTGGCAAACTAATAATGGCGATGGTACATTTAGCGCTATAAAGATTCGCGGAATTGCCGAAGATTATTATAATATGGACGGTGAATTAGTAACAGTATTTGGCGGGAATACCAATATCGAAAAAATTATACTTCCTCGCTATGTTACTGAAATACCAGATAATGCTTTCAAGGGTTGTACATCATTAGAAACAGTATTTGCATCTGGTGTCACCAAGATTGGCAAAAACGCATTTAAGGATTGTACTTCATTAGCGACATTTACATTGGATGAATATGTAACATCTCTTGGTAATAATGCATTTGAAAATGTTGGCGAACTTGTTGTTATGGCTGAAAATTCATCAGTAGTGGAAGCAGCGATTAACAGCGGCGCAAAGAGAATTACAATAAATCTTTCAAGATTAAGCGACTCTATAAACAACAAGAAACTTGAAATCAGCAGCGACATAGCATACTTTGCTTTAATAAGCAATGGTTCTGCTTACAAGAACTTACAAATTAGTTCAAAAGCAAATGAAACATTCTTGAGCAACTTCTCAATGGTGGAAAACAAAGATACACCATTAGAAATAAAATCAGAAAAACTTACATTAAATCGTGTAACCGTACAAGATGCTCCTGGTTTTGCACTTATTCTTACAAATGAGAATACTGATGTAAAATTATATGGTAGCAATACATTGTCTTCAAAGGGCGACAATGCCGTTCTTTGCAAAAACACAAACCTTTCATTACTTAATGCAACAATTTCAAGTAAGTTAACAGTCGGCGGAAATATGCTTTGTTGTGGTGCCGTTGATGGAACATCATTGTTAACTATTAATAATGGTGAATTAAAACAAATCACTACCGAAGAATTTGAACAGTTTAGATCTTCTATTGTAGTAAGCTTTGATTCTAATGGCGGTTCGGACGTTTCTGTTGAAAATCGTGTTTATTATGGTCAAACCTACGGAAATCTTCCTGTTCCAACACGTGAAAATCATGGATTTATCGGTTGGTTTACTGAACCAACGGGCGGCACACAAATCACAGCTGATAGCGTAGTAACCGAGCATGTAAATCAAAAATTATATGCACATTGGGCTCCAAATCAGTTTACATTGACTTATGATGCTAATGGTGGCGATGTTTCTACAGCAACTAAGGCATTGACATTTGGTGACAGCTATGGTGAATTGCCAACACCAACAAGAACACATTATACATTTGATGGTTGGTATACTTCTGCGACCGGTGGCACAAAAGTATCGGCAGACACAACACCAACTTCGGATGAGAATGTTACAATTTATGCTCATTGGACATTAGTTCCATACACAGCAAGTTGGAGCAGCGGCACAGGATATACAATTTCTGTTAGCAGAACATCATCTCCAAACGCTAATGCTAAAACCGGCGCTTTGTCGAGTGGAGAAACAGTATACTATGGTGACGTTTTATCAATTTCTTATACTGCACATACCGGATACTCAATATCTTCAAAGGGTGTAACTTCGATAACAGTTGTTGGTAATGTCACATCTTCAAGCATCTATGCCACCGCTTCATTAAATAGTTATACTTATACTATTGTGTGTCGTTCAAGCAATGGTACCAATCTTGGTTCGTCAACGGCGACATATAAGTATGGTACAACCAATACTATTTCAGCTCCTGCGAAAACAGGATATAATACACCACCTGCTCAGACTGTGAAATGGGATTCTACTAGCGCTAAGACCATTACATTTACCTATACACCAACAGCGGTGGCTACTACTCAGCATTTGGTAGATGGAACATGGTGGGCTGCTAGTGGCAGCAACGGAATTACTTTTAGTGTATGGGGTGAATACACTAATAGAACAGCTACAAGTGTTCAGGTTAGACTTAAATGGACACAAACCATTAAAGGCGCTGCGTTCGGATACAGACAGTATTTCTACGCAAGTTTGTGGCATGCTGGTGTAAATCGAGGTAATACAGGCGATGTTACAATCGCTACAACTAGCACATGGCCATACTATAGTAGTTCTGGTCCTTGGCATACTGGTTCGGTAACTGTATATTCAGGATGGGTTACTGTTCCGTTAACAACAACATCATCTACGACAGTTGTTGTTCATTGCGATTGGCATACAGTTAACCAAAGTTCTAAGGGCAGCTGGGGTAATAAGAATATTACTATCCCTGCGTACTAAAAACAAATTTCTTTACAAACAAAATTTGTTTAAGCGCAAAATTCAATCAGTCCTAATAAGCAGAACTTGTCACAAGCTTGTGACAAGTTCTGTAAAGGGCAAAATATATTATAAATAAAAAAACACTTGACCTTGCAGGTGAGTTGTGGTATAATGCTACTACCTCTGCAAGGCTTTTTTATGCAAAAAAACGCCTTATCAACGCAGTTATACTATATGCTGTAGAGTGCTTTCTAAAGGTGCGCTATATGTGCCTTTGGTACAGTATTTGGTTTTCTGTAATGAGGGAGGCATTCTTGCTATGTGTTGCAAGAAAAAAATATTTCCGTAAAGCGGGAGGTGCCGTTATGAGAGTAAAAATTACACTCGCTTGCACAGAATGCAAGCAACGCAACTACAACACAAT
>JAZRKK010000038.1:0-2078 GCA_045646305.1 Acutalibacteraceae bacterium | reverse complement strand
ATGCCCTCTCGTTTCGGGTGCAAAAGTACAACCTTTTTTCATTTTGGCAAATATCAAACCATGTATTTTTTCAAAAAATCAAAGATTTACCTTCATTTTTCGTAAAACACCCCCCAAATCTCCCACCCATTCCAAAACTTCTTACTAATTTTGCATCTGCAATCGGAAAGTAGCGCAGTTGGTAGCGCACTACGTTCGGGACGTAGGGGTCGGGCGTTCGAGTCGCCTCTTTCCGACAGGAAACGACAATCGATAATTCGGTTGTCGTTTTTTTGTCACCGTCCTATTTTATTTTTTTACAATACAAACATAATAATGCCCCTAAAATTTTTGTATATTTGCGGTATAACCCTGCAATATGAAAAAAAAAGTAAAAACATTTAATCTTTCCCTCTCAGAATATAGAGGCATACTTGCCAAGAAAGAGTATTGGGATGATTATTCCGATGAATGGAATGACTCCACCATCGAAGAAAAATTAATTTGTCTTGCGGAATTTGTAAAGCAAGGTGGAGATTTGAATATTGTATTGAATGATTATGCCGAGTACCATGATGCATTATACAAATGCAGAATACAAGTGTGCGTGTTTAATTATATTGAAAAGTTAATCTCAGGCAGTTTTTTTAATTATGACGCACCAATTAACTACCGCATAAAACGTCTTGACAAAGAAGAACTTGTGAGACTTCTAACCGAAGAATTAAAAAGATGTATTGTGAAAATAGAAGAATATGATGATAACTTAATCAAGGTCGATTATTGGACTATAACAAACAAATATCTTAATAATGACGACATTCTTGATATGATAGAACGTGAGCATTGGAGAAAATTTCCCAATGAGTCTTTTTCTTATTATTTAGATAAATCTAAGAGGTGGGATAATATTCCCGACCATAGTTTTTGGTGATAGTAATTTAGCAAAAATGAGTAAAATAAATAAGAATCAAATAGGTCAGATTGGTGAAACTGCAGTTATGCTGGAACTATTAAAAAGAGGATTTGATGTTATCAATATTAATAGTTCATATAAGAACTACCGTAATGCAGACTTGATGTGCATGAATGCTACCAATGGAAAAAGCATTATGATACAGGTTAAGACTGGTACAACAAAAAATATTTTGACAGGATTCGTTTCTGAATTAGATGGTACAGTTCCTAATATAAAAGAGCATATCATTGGACCTTGGGTATTTGTAAAAACTGACAATAAATTCTCTGGATTTGAGTATTACATTTTAACAAAAGAAGAGATACTTGAATTGATAACAACGAGCAACAAATGGTATGTGACAGAGTGGAATAGAAAACTAAAAAGCAAAACGATTGTTGGGGTTAATGTCTCGTGGCTTGAAGGCGAAGGAGAAAATGCCAGCAAACCTCAAGCGGAAAAGCAGCATGGGGAGTACAAGAATCCGTTAAAAGGGACTTCGAAAGACAAATGGGAAAAAATTGAGAACTTGTTAAGGTAGTGAAATTAAGTTATAATAATAGCTTTATTTCGTTTTGCTCTACAAAATCTATAATGCGTCGCATATCCTTTATGAACTTGTTTGATAATTTATTATTGGTGTCTGGTAAAATTTTTGAGAAGTAACGGCCTGAAAGGCCAATAAGCATCCAGCCCAGGGCAACACCCTGGGGCTTTGGACGTTCGGGTTTGCGCCCTGAAGGGGCAAAAGCAATTGTAAGAATCTGAATTGCAACGCTTTTGCCCTTTCAGGGCGCAAATTTCGACTGCAACAACACCCAGGGCGTTGCCCTGGGCTAATGGCTTTATCCCCTTTCAGGGGAATCATGCAAACTTAGGGGCTTATACTATTCGAACGAATTTATATTCATAGAGTTAGAGGTGTTTACCAGACACCAATATTTTCTTATAAGAGTTATTGAAATACACATTTCCCCCTTAACATCCACCATTGAACCATGCCACGCGTGCCGAGGTAGGCAAGAAATGCCAGCCACAGGGCGGTGTTGCCCATAGAAGGGAAGAGGAGTAGGTGAAGTGCAAAGAAAACGAGCGTGGCAACCGCTAAGGCGCGTAGCATTCCCGAGGTGAAGGTGATGCC
>JAZRKK010000037.1:0-7650 GCA_045646305.1 Acutalibacteraceae bacterium | reverse complement strand
CCGTTGTAACCCTGCTTAAGATTTACGCCTACTTCCCTTGATGTTCCCGAGTGTTATTAATTACGTCAAAAAATAAAATACATAGACCAATCGAACCGCTATAATAACACTCTCTTTGGAATAATTTAATTGGTGCAAAATCTTGACTATTCGTTACGAATATGCTATAATTTTGATGGTGATAGTTATGGAAAGACGAATAGCAAAATTAATTGTAGGTAAGGCGGGTGGTACCGCAGGAAAAGACTCCAAAACTTATAAGGTGTCTTTGCCTTCAAAGTGGATTGCCGAACTCGGTCTTACGGATTCAAAAATGGAAATTGCATTTGACGGTGAAAGGATTATTATTTCACCGTATTTGTCTATGGTCGAATTTTTGAAAAAGAAAAAGTCTCTCGGTCATAAGCTACGGATGCTTGAGTTTTATGACGGCGAGGTTTTGTGCACCAAAATTGTTGCCGACTTTACGGATGAAACCTTGTCAGTAGAAAATACAACCGAGCGTATTGTTAAAACTGCATTTGGTAAAAACGTAGCACCGACTTGGGAGGATTTCCAAAACTTTTTAGAGGAACGTTGTGTACCAAGGAGCCGCAGCGGTATTAGAGAGTATCTGGAAACAATTGGTGTAGAAGAATATAATCCGATCGAGATAATCAAAAAAACAAGCGGCAGAATGGCAGAAGATAATCAGTGGATTAAACTGGAGGAGATACAATGACAGTTAAACTTGTAACCAACGAAAAGGTTGCCGAAACTTCTTCAAAGGGCAATCAGGAAAAATGGTTTGATAGCGATACAAATAAGTGGTATAAGCTCGATCAATTCGGCTATGAAGCATTAACCGAAACGGTTATTTCAAAACTGCTTGAAAAGAGCAATATTGAGAGTGATACACCGTTCTCTTTTGCACGTTATGAAATGGAACGCTTGAATGTTCATGGCCGAGACAGAACAGGTTGCTCAAGCGAAAACTTTTTGAAAGATGATCAATCGATTATTACGCTCAGCCACTTATTCTCACGTCAGCTTGGTACATCGCTCAAAGATAAGTTGGAAAAACTTAGTAGCGACAAAAAGCGTATTCAGTATCTTGCAGAAGCCACTGCGGAGTATACAGGACTTAAAGAGTTTCCGCAGTATCTTACATTGCTTTTTGAGGTGGATGCGCTATTTCTAAACGACGATCGCCACCTCAACAACATGGCGGTAATTGAGCAAAATGGAAAATATAAATACTGCCCGATTTTTGATAACGGGGCAGGGTTACTATCTAACGTTCAGCTTTCTCCGATGGATATTGATCCAAAAGGACTTATCAAAGACGTTGTTGCACGTCCGTTTAATACGAGTTTTACCCGTCAGATGAACACGGCGCGTACTCTATACGGAGGGCAACTGAAAATGCCTAAGCTTACAAGGGCAGAAATAATAGAATTGCTTACCCCGATACTTGAATATTACGCCGATCGTGACCGAGGCATCATCGCCGACCGCGTAATTGAATGTATTTTGACCAGACAGAAATTCAATTAACAAACTAAGAGTCTTGTTTCCACTGTGAAGCATGGCTCTTTTTGTATACTTGATGAAAGGAGAAATCAGTATGAAATGCTTGTTATGCTATGAATGGGTAAAACTGCCCCGTAACAATCTGCCTGCGGGTAAGGGTGTTATGGGCGCGTGGGCAAAGCTTGCCTCTCGTGTGGCTTATCGTAAGGGTACCGCCAAATATTGCGGCTATGAAAACGAAGTAAATGCTGGTATGTGGGCAGGCGGTATTGTTGGGCTGAAAAGTATTCTCGGTATCAAGAATCGCACAAAGGCATTAGCGATGTTGGATGAACTCGTCAGACTGGGATTGGTATCGTATACCCTTGATGAGAAGACTAAGAAGCTTGAACTGACTCTCTCAGAATGGGTCCATAATTGCGATGGTAGCGATTGTATGTCAAGCTCAGTTTATGTTACCGAGGGATATGGTTTTCTTTGCATTCCCCGCAACATAACCGAGAGATTGGTAGAACAAAATTATACATTTGAAGAAGCTGATGCATGGCTGGATTTGTGGTGTCATACGGTGCACTGTGATTTTAGCAACGCTTTTTCTTTTGTAGCGCCTGCGGTTCAGTATGGCAAGGAAGGTTCCATACTCACTTTGGAAACCTTGGGTAAACGCTGGAACTGGGAGAAAACAAAGGTCTGGCGCTTTATGAGAAAGCATCAGGATACATTTGCCCTCCGCCGCCTCCCAAGTTCCTTTGGTTGTGTGATTTTTAATGCTCAGTATCCGGATGATCAGGAGTATTCTATACCTGAGTCTGACGACGTTATACGTATTTGGAACGAAATGCGTAAAACTGATACTTGTACGCATATTGTGAGTAAGCCGGCAAGATTTGTTGCAAAAATCAGTCGGATTTTCCTAGACTCACTTGAAAAATATCAGGATTTTTATTTTCAAAAAAGTCGCGTTGCACTTTTTGCCCCTATAATACGCGCGTATTTTTCTCACTCGAATTGTAAGAATATATATGACTGCAGGAGTAAGTATATAGATACAGGTCAAATCAGCGTGAATCTGGGAGAAATAATGCGGTCGCATTTTGTGTTTGGATAGGAAAAGTAAATAGGTTAGACCTTTCCATCGGCAGTCATCGTGTTCTAACAATTCAGTTGTGAATGCGGATTAGAATGCTGCTGATGATTCACAAAGCAGTTCAAGATCACAAAGAAAAGAATAAGTAATTTAAAATAAATTGTTGCATATTTAAATTTTTTGTATTAGAATGTTGGTAAAAATTTTTGAAAAAGGATTATTTTAAAATGCAACTATTCACAGCGACTGTTAATCAAATGCTTGTTTTATTCTCTTTTATGGCATTGGGTTATTTTTTAAATTATAAAGGCATATTACCGAAAAATACTTCTCTTTCTTTATCGCGTCTTGAAACAAATGTTTTAGTGCCGTGTCTTGTTTTTAATACATTCTATAAATATTGTACAATTAAAAATTTGAGTGAAAAATGGACGTTTTTAATTTATGGCACTGCAATAATGTTAGTGTCGTTGATTATAGGCATAGTTCTTGCAAAGATTTTTGCCAAAGACAATTATTTGCAAAAAATATATACATATTCATTTGCAGTTGCAAATTTTAGTTTTATGGGCAATGCCGTTGTTTTAGGGATTTTTGGTGAAGACATATTATTTGATTATATGATTTTTACTCTTCCGCTTTGTCTTTATGTGTATTCGTATGGTACTGCGTCATTGATACCCCAAAAAGACAACGAAAAGAAGTTCTCGTTAAAAGCGTTTGTAAATCCAATTTGTATTTCAATGTTGCTTGGTGCTGTTGCTGGTATAACAACTGTTCCTTTGCCAAAGTTTTTAATTTCGGCGATATCCTCTGCAGGTGCTTGTATGTCACCACTTGCAATGATTCTTACTGGGTTTGTCGTTGCCGATTATAGTATTAAAACCTTAACCAAAACAAAAAAGATATATCTTGCATCAATAATTAGATTAATTATTTTACCTTTAATCTTTGTCTTAGTTTTAAAGATGCTTAATACGGATTCTGATATTATTATGCTTACATTATGTGCAACAGCAATGCCTTTAGGATTAAATACGGTTGTTTTTCCGGCAGCATATGGTGGCGATACCACTCCTGGCGCGAGTATGGCGCTTATTTCGCATATTTTGTCAATCGTTACAATACCTATTATGTTTACATTATTTGCGTAATTTTAACTGAACATTAAAGCCTATAATATTGTTCAACTTTTATTAAATGTCGTTTTTTGGAATTATTTACCTTGAAATATTTAACACACTAAAAACAAATAAAACTATTAAAATGTCTTGTTACTTTATTTTTAAAAAACAAGACATTTTTTATTTTGTATAGAGTGTATACGTTAAGTTTATGGCAAAATAGCAGTATTTTCGTTATTTTTTATGCAATAAAAGCAATTAAAACACAATTTAATACTTGATGCTGATTGGGTTTATAAATCGTATAAATAATTATAATCGTTGATATTGTTATTATGTGTTAAATGTTAATAATCAAACGATAATAAAATTCAAAAAGTATGTTTTTTAAATAAAATGGTATATTTTTCAACTATAAATTTTTAAGTCAAAATGATATAATTTTTTCGGGAGTAGTTATATATTTTTGTTTATTTTTTAACAAATTAAACAAATCGTTTAGTTTTAAAGCAAATTTTTTCAAAATTTTTTTAAAAAAGCAATTGTAAAAGGAAGTGTTTTTTATGAATGTCAAGATGAAGTTATTTTGCTGTTTGTTATGCATTTGTATGATTGTCTCTGTTTTTGCTGGTTGTGGTACAGATACAAATGAAAAGTACGTTTCTGATAGACCTTTGGCAGAAAAAACGGATTCTAATACGAATCTGGATGATACCACAAAAACAGAATATACATACGAGTCTACAAAGTGGTCTGGCCCCGAGGGCTACACTATAGTACTCCCTGAAAACGAGAAAAAACAATATCAAGAATCCGCTGAATTGCTGAATAAATATTTTTTAGAAAAATATGAGGTTGATGTGCCAATTGTTTTTGATACTGTTCCTCAAACGGAAAAGGAGATTTTACTTGGGCATACAAATCGTTCGGTTTCAGAAAATGAAATTCCGGAAACTGAATATGTAGTGAGTTTTAATGACAATAAGCTTATTTTTGAAAGCGGTCATTGGCTTGGTGTAATTAAAGCTGTTAAATGGTTCACTACACTCGATGTAAAAGAAGGCAGTGTAAACACCCTTAAAGGAACATTTGAATTTTCTTCATCTGTGAATGACTGTTACGAATATGTCTGGGGTGACGAGTTTGATGGCAATACACTCGATACAACCAAATGGACTTTAGGTGATGCCATGAAGGGTACAGGAATGATGAAACTTTCTGATGAACCTGAGGTCATAAGTGTTATAGATGGTCAATTAAAACTAAATGCCATTCACTACTACAACGCAAAAACCCCTCAGTATGAGTACGCTGTACCTTATAGCATAATGACAAACGAAACAATGGTATATCAATACGGATATCTTGAAATGAAAGCAAAGGTTCCGTTTAAGCAGGGTTCTTGGCCATCGCTTTGGATGAATAATAAGCAAAACAAAATTGGACCGGCCAGAACAAGTGATTACTTTGTTGAAGTTGATATTTTTGAAGTCTTTTCATCAGTTGATACGGTATCGCCCAATATTCATAAATGGTATGATGACGGTGTGCATACAATGTTTTCTCAAACTGAAAAAACTAATGAATTAAATGCTGACGACAAAAACAAATCATATCAGTTTAGTAGTGTTTCGGCCTTAAATGATGAATATCATATATACGGATTCGAGTGGACACCAACCGAAATGTCTATGTATGTTGATGGTGAAAAGTATATGACATATGATTTGACGTTCAACTATGATGGCAAATCAAATATGAAAGGTTTTTCTGATGCACAGTGTTTAATTATTAATAACCATATTTACACACCAGACTCGGAAAATACAAACAGCAAGGTGGAAATAACTAATTCGTCATTACCGTGCAATTACCATATTGATTACATAAGACTGTATCAGAAAAAAGATGCAGGTAAAATATGGACAAAATAATTTTAAACAACACGAAGGAGATTTTATTATGAGTTTTAAATTTAGATTTTTTGCAATTATATTAGCGTTATTGATGGTTCTATCAATATGTGGTTGTGATAATAACAAAGGCTCCACAGGTACTAATGATGACAAAACCAATAATTCAACAAATTTATCGAATGCTGATTTGGAAAAATTAAAAGGCACTACATTAAAATTTGCAACTTGGAAAAACCCCTATACTGACGAAGATGGACCAGTTATAAAAAGCTTTGAAGAGAAATATGGAATCAAGGTTGAGATTGTAACTGTTAACCAAGGTGATTATGTTAATACTATTTCTGGTTTAATTGCCTCAGATAATTCTCCTGATATTTATTTTTCCAATAATGATTTTCCGGCTGCTCTTTCATGTCTTCAACCAATAGATGCTATGAATTTGAATTTAGACGATAGTATTTGGGATAAAGGCACATTTGATATGTCAACCGTTAATGGTAAAACTTATCTTGTAAATACTGTAGGCAACATTTGGAATGAAGTTGACTGTGTTTTTTACAATAAGCGACTGTTAGAAGATAATGGTATTACTACTCCGGAGGAGTATTACGAGGCAGGTAAGTGGACTTTTGCAGCGCTTGAAAAAGTAATGACTGAAGTTAAAAACTTAGGAAACACATATACAGGCGGTTATGTAGATTTTCGCACTATTATTGGTTCAACTGGTGCAGGATACTACAAGTTCGAAAATGGACAATTTTCAAATGGTATGGATAGTAAACTTACCGATGTCAATAGAATTTTAGCTACATGGTATAAAAACGGACTTGTTAAAGATTATGGCAACAACAATAATCGTGATGAATTTATTGATGGCAAGGTAGGTATTGCAATAACTAATGCATACGGTCTTAAAAAGACAGGTTACTGGCAAAAAATGAACAGCGACGATATTGGATTTACATATTTGCCTGATTATGATGAAGAAACAAAGGCAGTAACAACAGGTCTTTTTAGAGGTTGGGGTTTGATTAAAGGTTCTAAAAATCCTGAGGCTGCAGGATTGTTTTTAAGATATTATCTTGATGTATCAAACTATGACCTTGATTCTGCATTTATTAGTACTTCAGCTAAAAATTTCTTCTTTAAACTTACAAGTAGTGGTAGTGCGGCAGATAAAAATATGTATTTCATGTCTGGTGCGGCACCTATTACAAATATATATCTAAGTCAGTTTGCCGATATTTCAAATTCTGACCCAAATCAAGTTGCACAACAAATTGCGACTATGAAAAATGTTGTTGATTCAGGTGTAAATAAACTTAACGATTTTGTAAGCAAACAGACATCTAATAATTAAAAAAGAATGGAGATCAATATGAAGAATATTAAATTGCGTTCCCATTTTTTTAAATTTCTTGCATCATTTTTATCAATCTGCCTTCTTTTAACAGGTATGATTGTTGTACCCAACATTCAAGATGTAAAAGCTGAAACGACCGTTTGGAGCGGCGAAGTTGCTACTTCTTTGACTGGCGATGGAACAAAATCGGTCCCATACAAAATATCTACCGGTGAGGAACTTCGTTTTGTTTTTGAAGAATGTATATCAAGCGAGGATGCTTCAAGTCTTTATTTTGAACTTACAAACGATATTGACCTTAACAATGTAGTGTGGTCTGACACATATGGTCAAGGTGTATATTTTAGCAGTAAATTTAATGGTAATGGCTACACAATATCGAATCTTAATATTCAAGGCACAACATATGCAGGTCTATTTCATCAACTTGGTGATGGTGCAGAAATTAAAAACCTTACAATAGATACTGCTAATGTTTCTGTTACTGCAACCAGCAGTGACTATGCAGGTGTTTTGGCATATCGTATTAAAGGAAGTTCTACAGTTGAAATTTCAAATGTATTGATTAAAAATGCAACTGTCACTGCAACAACGAATGCCGGTGGTTTATTAGGTGCAAATGCGGGTACAGTAACAATAGACAACAGT
>JAZRKK010000036.1:0-25991 GCA_045646305.1 Acutalibacteraceae bacterium | reverse complement strand
TGTACAATGATTAGACTTAATCTTGTTAAAGTCTTACGACCTGTTTTACAGATAGCAGATGGTTCGACGGTTAAACTCCCTGACGATGTATCTGATACTCTTATGGAAAGAACTAACCCAACATGGCCTTGCACTTGGTTTGCTCCACGTTGTGATGGTAAAGAAGGTTCACCTTTCAATACTGCTTACGATGTAATGAATAACTGGGGCGCTAACCATGGCGCTATCAGCTATGGTCATATAGGTGCAGACCTTATTACAATGTGTTCAATGCTCCGTATTCCGGTTTGTGTGCACAATGTACCAGAGGAAGACATCTATCGTCCAGCTGCTTGGAATGCATTTGGTATGGACAAAGAGGGTCAAGATTATCGTGCTTGTCAAGCTTATGGTCCACTTTATAAGAAATACTAATATATGAAAACAACCCCCGATTGTCGTTAGACAGTCGGGGGTTAATTATTGTATTACTTATAGATTTTAGGTGCCACACATTTTCATAACTAGTGAGTGGGGAAGTAGCTTTGCAAGTATACGATAGAATTTATAAAAAATTCTGTTGGTATAAACAGCACGACCCTTTTTTGAAGCTTTAAGTGATTTTGCTGCCATTATTTTAGCGTTTACTCGTGGTAACATATCAAATGTTTTGCTAGCACCTTTTTCAATATTAGCTACTGATAAAAATTCGGTATCCATAGGACCTGGACAAACAGCTAATACATTTATCTTGCGAGGTTTTAATTCTTCGCGTAGTGCGCGAGAAAGACTCATAACATACGCTTTTGTCGATGAGTAAACCGCCATACGAGTGTTAGGAGCAAAAGATGCTATAGAGCAACTGTTTATAATCTCACTTTTTTTGCTCATATAGGGTAAGGTAGCGGCTGTGACAGCTGTAAGCGCTTCACAATTAAGGCGCACCATACGAGTGTTTTCTTGCAAAGAAAGCTCATCAAAATTACCGAGTTTTCCAAAACCCGCATTATTTATAAGTAATTTTACAGTAGCGTTCTTTTCGTTTAATAAATTGATATAAGTTTCTATTGCTTGTGCATCGGTTATATCAAATGCTACGGGGATTATGGTAGAGCCAAGTTCGTTTTGTAATTCTTGCAAACGATCTTCACGGCGAGCAATTACCCAAATTTCATCAAGGTCAGTGCGAGTTTTGTAAACCTCTCTTGCATATTCCCATCCCAAACCGGAAGAAGCGCCGGTTATTACCGCAATATTCATAATAGCACTCCTTAATTTTTGCTAAAATCTTCTAAGATTAGGCCTTCGTTTTTATCAAGAGCCCAGTTTATATTCCATTCACTTGTGAATATGAGAAGGTTATTTCCCTTAAAGTCTTGTACCCATTTTGTATCAGAAGTTAGGTTAAGTTTTGAAACATCGATGTCATCGTTGCCTATCCAACGTATGAATTGATATGGCATATTTGTTCGAATTACATCTACGTTATATTCGTTTTTAAGTCTGTGCTCAAGCACTTCAAACTGAAGAACGCCAACAACGCCTACGATAACTCGTTCCATACCTGTGTTGGGTTCATGGAATATTTGTATAGCACCTTCTTGTGCTATCTGTTCAACACCCTTAACAAACTGCTTACGTTTAAGGCTATCTTTATGTTCTATAACTGCAAAGTGTTCGGGAGCAAAGGTTGGTATACCTTCGAACTCTACTTTGTGTTTTACTTCGCATACGGTATCGCCGATAGAGAAAATACCTGGGTCGAAAACACCAATAATATCACCGGCATAAGCCTCGTTAACAATTTGGCGATTATCGGCCATAAGTTGTTGAGGTTGTGATAGTCTAAGACTTTTTTTGCCTTGTATATGATAGTACTCTTTATCTCTTTCAAATTTGCCTGAGCAAATACGCATAAAGGTCATACGGTCGCGATGTGCCTTATTCATATTTGCTTGAATTTTAAATACAAAAGCCGAAAAGTTTTCGCTTTCAGGAACAACTTCACCTTCTTTTGTGTTACGAGCAAGTGGAGCTGTAGTCATTTTTAAAAAGTTTTCAAGGAATGGTTCTACACCAAAATTTGTAAGTGCAGAGCCAAAGAAAACAGGGGTAAGTTTACCACAACGAACTTGGTCTAAATCAAAGTCAAAACTAGCGCCATCCAAAAGTTCAATTTGGTCAACAAGATCGCGGCGAGAGTACTCGCCAATAAGTTCATCAAGTTTTTCGGTGTCAGTTATATCACACTCGATAGCTTGTAATCTGTCTTGGCCTCTGTGGAATTCATTAAATGTCATAATTTGGCGGCGATCGCGGTCAAATACACCTTTGAAATCTACACCACAACCAATAGGCCAGTTTACAGGATATGTGCCGATACCAAATTCTTTTTCAAGTTGATCAAGCAATTCGAACGGATCACGCGCATCACGGTCAAGTTTGTTAATGAATGTAAAGATAGGTATATTGCGCATAGCGGTAACTTTAAATAGTTTACGAGTCTGAGGCTCAATACCTTTAGCTGCGTCAATAACCATAACTACGCTATCTGCTGCCATAAGTGTACGATAGGTGTCTTCCGAGAAATCTTGGTGGCCAGGTGTATCAAGAATATTGATACAATAACCATCATATTCAAACTGCATAACAGAAGATGTTATAGAAATACCACGTTGTTTTTCAAGTTCCATCCAGTCAGATACAGCGTGTTTTGCGGTAGCCTTACCCTTTACAGAACCAGCAGTCTGTATAGCTCCTCCGTAAAGAAGTAGTTTTTCAGTAAGTGTTGTTTTGCCGGCGTCAGGATGCGAGATGATGGCGAAAGTACGGCGGCGATTAATTTCTTGCTTAAAATCCACAATATTACTCCTTATTGCATAATATATCTAATAAAGTTTACCACAAAATTCTTGTTCTATCAAGAAAAATAATTTTTAAAAAAACACTTTACTTTTTATATTAAATGGTTTATAATACAAAATGTATAGTTATTTTATTTTTGGAGGTAAATAAAATGAAAAAGATAATCGCATTAGTTCTTAGCGTTGTGTTGCTTTGTTGCTTTGCTGTAACAGCATTTGCAGCAGAAAGCCCAGTTGCTGAAGAAAAGGTTACAATAACAATTAAAAAGGCTGAAACTACAGAAACTGTTAAACTTGATACAGCATATTCTTTTTCTGTAGGTGAAGTTATCATCTTGAAAGCTGATGCAAAGTTTGGTGCTTTTAATAGCTGGAGCATATACAAAACTGTTGATTCAAAACAGGTTGCCGCAGTTGAAGGCGTTGACTTTGAAATTGTAAAAGGTAGTTTAACCGCAAACGAAATCACTATTAAATTGAAATCTACTTCAGTTATTGCTTGTGGTAACTACAACAATACTACAACAGACCCAAGTCCTGAAGTTCCAAGTGTAGATACTTCTGCTTCAGCACCACAAACCGGTGATATGACAATTGCTTATGCTTTGGTAGTTATGTTTGCATTTGCAGCACTTGTATTTGGCGCTAAAAAAGTTTATTCAAAATAATATTTAATTAAATTTAAAGGAAGATGCCATATTGCATCTTCCTTTTTTTATTGAAATAAATATTTTTATGTATATAATATGTTTAAGCAGAGGTGATTTTATGGAGAAAAAATTGATATTAAGATATTTTACACCAGCTGATAATAGTGATGAGGGTTGGGAAAAATATTCCTTACCAATAGGTAATGGATATTTTGGTGCAAGTGTGTTTGGTGGTACCGATAGTGAAAGAATACAGTTTACTACTAACACTTTTGCCAACAACTATGCAAATGGTGGGGTTTCTAATTTTAGTGAACTTTTTATTGATTTTAATCACTCGAAAGTTCAAAATTATGAGCGTGTTTTAAACATAAATACGGGTACGGTTTTTTCTTCTTATAATATTGAAGGTATAAATGTTAAAAGAGAATCTTTTGTCAGTTATCCTGACAAGGTTTTTGCTTATAACATACATACGGAAAAAGGAAGTATTGATTTTGATGTTCGACTAGTAATACCTTACCTTGAGGCGCGTCCTCTAGAAGATGGTGGTAGAACTGGCGAAGTACGTGTAGAAGGTAATGTGATTATTATGAGGGGAACATTACCATCGCGTGAGCTTATATATGAGGCTAGAATGTCTGTTGTTACTGATGGTGAAATTCGCTCTGAAAGTAACAAAATCACTATAAAAAACTCTAGCAATGCAACTATTTATTATACGCTTGATACTTCATATAAACTTTGCCCAGAAGTGTTTTTAGATGGAAATCATAAAGCAATGGGAGATGATCCACACGAGGCAGTTGTTGAATGCCTTGAAAAAGCTAAAAATCTTGGTTGGAATCAACTTTATATTCGCCACGTATCAGACTATACAAATTTGATGGATAGGGTTACATTTGATTTAGGTGGTGTTGATGATGGTCGAAGTACCGAAGAATTGCTTACATCATATAAATGCGGTAATACCGAACTTTATTTAGAAGAATTATATTACGCATATGGTAGACATTTACTTGTTTGTTCTTCAAGAGAGGGCACTCCTCCAGCATCACTACAAGGTGTGTGGACAGTGCATGATAAATCACCTTGGGGAAGCGGAATATGGCATAATATAAATGTACAAATGAACTATTGGCCTAGCTTTACTACAAATCTTACTGAATGTTTTAAGGCTTATGCTGAATATTGGAAAAACTATAAAACTGCTGCTGAAATTAACGCATCAAATTGGATTAAGGAAATAATTCCTCAAAATTTTAAAGATGGTGTTGGAGAGTGTGGCTGGATTATAGGTACAGCAGCTTTTATGTATGAGATAGAGGGCATGAGCAAAAATACCCACTCAGGACCTGGCACAGGCGGTATGACAAGCAAAATGTTTTGGGATTACTATGATTTTACCCGAGATGAAAACATACTTAAAGCGTATACTTATCCGGCAATTCATGGCATGTCAAAGTTTTTAACCAAATGTGTTAAAAATTATGATGGCAGATATTTGTGCAGTTATTCGGCTTCACCGGAACAAATTCTTTCAGGTAGATGGGTTCAACAACATAAAAAACAACAGTATTGGCATACTGTGGGATGTGGATTTGATCAGCAATTTATTTATGAAAATGCCATCGATGATTTAAAATGTTCTAAGATTCTAAATATTTTTGATCAAACCACAGAGATTGAAAAAGAACAAATTGATGCTTATGAACCGATACAGATAGGTTATAGCGGACAAATTAAAGAATATGATGAAGAACATTTTTACGGTGAGATAGGTGAGGCTCAACATCGCCACATTTCGCAACTTGTAGCGTTAATGCCAGGAAGTATTATAACAAATAAAACACCTGCTTGGATGGATGCTGCGCGCATTACACTTGAACTACGTGGAGATAAATCCAGTGGTTGGGCACTAGCGCATCGGCTTAACGCATGGGCTCGTTTGGGTGAAGGCAATCATGCGTATTTATTACTTCAAAATCTTTTGAAAGAGCGTACTTATCCAAACCTTTGGGATATACATCCACCTTTCCAAATAGATGGCAATTTTGGCGCAACAGCGGGTATGACTGAAATGTTGATTCAAAGTCATGAGGGATGTTTGACATTATTTCCTGCTCTGCCGGATAGTTGGAAAAATGTATCTTTCAAAGGGCTCAAAGCACGTGGCAATTTTACTGTTGATGGTGAATATAAAAATAATAGAATTGTATTCTGTAAAATTAAATCTGAAGTTGGCGGTGAATTGAAATTACGATATAGCGGTGGCAAACCACTTAATATTACTTGTGATGGTAAAAATGTTAAGTGCGATTATATCGATAATATAATTACATTACAGACTCAAAAGGGCGCAACATATATATTTGAAGGCTTTGGGGAGCAATTAAAGTGCAAGGCGGTAACAAATTTAACTTCTTGTTATACTGTCGATGGTGTAGTTCTTAATTGGACATGTAACGAAAAATGTCAGTATAAAATTTATCGCGCAAAGGATAATGATAAAGATTATAATCTCATTGCTATAACTGATAAAAGTTCATTTGTGGATAGGGAATATAATATTAATAATAAAGCAAGACTGACATATAAGATTGTTTCAGGTGATAATGAATGTAATTCAGCTACTAAAGGAGCATTAACAATTCTTAGTCCGGCAACTGCCCTTGAAGAGGAACGATATAAATTAAAGTTTAGTATTGTTAATGAATAAATAAAAAAAGCATCCTAATGGATGCTTTTTTTATTTATTTTACTTGTGATTTTATATTGCGTATAAGTTTCTTATATGCCGCAGATGTAATTTTACCCATCTGGGTTCCGTTAATACTATATTGATATTGAGTTTCACTAACCTTATAAAACTCAACCTTTGTATTTGAACCATCTACAAATGTGTAATCAATATAACTAACAGCATCGCCAACTGAATCTTCTATGTTGAAATCATTACACTGGGTATTTACAAATTCAGCATAAAAATTCTGGAAATCAGCAGCTACGATTTCTTTGTCGTTAGCTATAACATGGAATTCTCTATTTCCTTCTTCATCTTCGGTATAAGAAATATCAAATTTAAAGCTTTCGTCACCATCAACCAAAGTCATATTTGATAGGTCGCTTATAGCATACAAAAATGGCTGATTGCTATAAAAATCTTCAGATTTGAGTGATAAGAATTCAAATGAACTTGATGTTACCTTGCGTATCATTGTAGCTCCATCGTATATTACAGCACAGTATTCTTCATCTATAACTGAAATTTTAAATGATTTACTTTCATCATTGATAGTCAAAGTTACGATAGCATCTGGATTATCAAGTCTATATTCTTTTAATGTTTTATCGGTTATTTCAAAAGCGTAATTTCCGGCAACGTTGATAGTTTTTGAAAATAATGTTATAAGTGGTGAAACTCTGGTTGAATCGGCATATCTTTTTTTAGGAGTAGTAACAATAAAAGGTATGATTTCAGCCGAAGAATTATCTTCATTATTGTTTTGAATAGTAACAACGTTTTTGAAAAGTGAACCCGAAAGTGTAAGCGAGTCAAATGTCGCGTAAGAGCCATCTTCTGCTTTGTTTAATGAAGTATCGGTAGTGAATACAGGTGGAGAAATAGCGGTTTTGTCAGCAAGGTCCACCAAATCAAAATACAAATCAGAAAGTTCGTTTGTTGGTACTACATAAATAGTATCAGAACTATCGAGTTTAAAGTAGTATCCTAAACCATCTGGTGATTTTGCACCAATAGAATATGCAAAGTTGCCTTTAGTTGCATCTTCAACACTGACTCTCATGAATGGATCAGTAAGACCACATTCTTCAGCAGTTTTGGTATCAATTTCTCGTAATGCTGTAATATTTGCAACAGATGAGATTATGGTGTTCATAGTATCTGTACTCATCTTCGAAAAATCAATATTTTCAACACCCCAATAGGTAGTGACAGTTTCTTTGCCTTCATCAGAAGTAGAAGTTACTTTTTTTGAAATGAATTTAAAGTCACCATTTGTGTTGGTTATATTAACTGCTGTAAATGTTGAAGAGTCTCTGTCAAGAACAGTAATATCTTCAAATATACTGCTTGCAAGTTCATCTTCTTTAAGTTCGGGTATTAGCTTTATAACAGCTATTGTTCCACTAACAAGAATTGCAACAGAAAGCGCTGCGGCAATAATAGAAATAATTCTTTTCTTGTTTGTGTTTTTTGGTGATTTAACTTTATGTTCTACTGGAGCTGAAAAAATAGTACTTTCTTCCTCTTCAGCAGTTAGAGTCTCTATCTCGCTGACAGTATCATCAGCGAGATTTTGATTATTTATTTCTTGATTGTTTTCGAAAAAATCACTCATCGTGCGTTTCTTCTCCTTACAAATATTACAATGCCTATTACAGCAACAAGTACAGGTATGATAAACATAAACACAGTACTTACGATCTTGCATCCACTATCGGTTACATCAGCAGTGAAGTTTTCGTTTTCAATAACTTTTGAAGTGAATGTTATTGGTGTATCGCCTACATGTGTTGCGCGATCACTAACTGCCATAACTATATCTTGGTTACAAAGATTAGAGTCAGAAGCATAGGTGCTTTGGATAAAATCAAGACCTGAAAATGCCATTACATAACTTGTTATTTGATTGTTTTCGCTGTCACGACCTGTTTCTACCGATTGAATAACACAATCGAATGCTTTCATATCATCCTCGGTATAATCTGCCCAGTCACTAGCAAAACCAATAGGTGCAACTACTGTTGTTTCTGGTGTTTGCATCAACGCAGTGGCTGTACGGGTAGTTGTAGCAGTTTCGCAAATGTTCATTGGAACATTATAGTCTGCAATAGCGTATGACATATTGGTTGTTATGTCATCATTTTCAAGTTCTGTAAGGTAAATACCCATTGCAGTAGGAGTGTCTGGGATGTGGTTACCACTATATGTTTCATATACGATGCCTTCGCCAACTGAAATGCCCCATTCTTCTAAGAAACCATAAAGATTTGTAAGATATGGGCTTGTTGCATCAGCAAAGAAAACTAAACCTTTACCAAGTTTACCATCGTTATCCAAAAATTCTGAAATTACGTCAAGTTCGCTACCCAAAAAGTCAATATTTGGAGCTGAAATTATGATTGCATCATAATCACTAGAAATCTCTGAAACGATATTATCTGAAATTTCGGTAATGTCGTAGTTGTTGGCTGTGAGTATGCTTTTGTACGCTTCAATATAAGCGCTTGAACTGTGTCCTGAAATTACAGCAACCTTCTTAGTATCTGTACTGGTTACATAAGCAATTGCTCCTGTAAGAGCTTGTTCGGTTTTATTTGATGCAAGTGTATAAGAAGAATATCCGTAATATGATGAAGATGAATCCTCCGAAAGAGCATAAAGATCGTAGAAGGTAAGAATTTTAGTACGCTCATTACCATCAAATGAACATTCTACAATCATATCACCATATACAAATTCGTACGAAGGATATGCAGTGGTGATAGCGGTATACTGTGTTGATTGAGGATCAATGTATTCAATAGAGATTTTATCATTGTATTCTTTGTATTTTGAAATAAGAGTTTTGGTTTGTTCAAAATACTCTAATTCTGAATTTGAACTTATTGTAACACCATATAAATTTTGCGCATAATAGGAAACATAATTAGAGTAATTTTCCTCGCTGCCTATTATAGTAATTTTGATATCGTTATCAATGCTCTTGATATATTCAATATTTTCTGCGCTGATAGAATTTTTCTTATTAGCTGTCATATCAAATTCAAGATGGAAACGGTCGCCTAAAACGCCTACTAACCAGTTGAAAACTATAAGACCTGCAAGTACAACAGCGGTGATTGCGAGTGAATAACCGCCACGTTTAAATAACGCTTCATTTTTGAGATTTTTGCCTTTAAATAAAGATGCAACATTTTTGAAAAAATCACAAATAGGACTAAGAATATCCTTGAATGACTTTTTGTTTTCAATTTCAACAATAGCCTCATCAGAGGTTTCAATTACTTCTATATATTTATTTTTGTCTTCCATAATTTTACCTCCTTATGACCATCTGCGTTTTTCAAGTGAACGTTCGGTTAAGAATATAAACGCTACTGTAATGCTTGTAAAGTAAACAACATCTTTAACTGAGAATGCTTGATTACCAAAGCTTTCAAGAACACTCAAGAAATCCATTCCGCCAACAAATTTTGCAAAAACATCAACAATCCATGCCCAAACTTTGAGATACCAAGTGGTAGCAGATGGTGTTGTTATGCTGCTTGCAAAAGAGCCAGAGAACATAATAACAAGGTTAATAACAAGTGAGAATATAATTGAAATTATAGGGCTTTCGGTAAGGGATGAAATAAACATACCCAAAGCTATAAGTGCAGCACCGAAAAGCAACATACCTAAAAGTGAGTAAATGTAATAGAAAAGATTAACAGATACATAGGCTGAAACTATAATCTGATAAATAATTGTTGGAGCAAAACCGGCTGCATAAAGTGCGATAGCAGCAAAAAATTTACCCATAACAATACTTATAAGTTTAACAGGTGCGGTAAATAGCACTTGGTCAGTTTTGGTGCGGCGTTCATCACTGAATAGTCGCATTGTTATAACAGGTACTACAAACAACAAAATTTGAGCAACACTAAGTACAGCGTATTCAACGTAAGGTGCACCTGCGCTGTAATAGTTAGAGAACAAGAATCCTAAAAAGAAATAGATTACTGCAAGAATTATAAATCCTAGTGGATTTGTGAAATATGATTTGAATTCACGTTTAAATACAGCAAGCATTATTCGTCAACCTCCTCAATACTAAATTTTTCAGGCATTTTTAAGATAATGCCTTCACAATCGTCTAACTGTTTCGCATTTGAAGAAACCTCATCAATACCGAGCATCTTACGAGCTTCGTTATTGTTTGGAGCTTGTGTAAGCTTTAAGAATATTTGCTCAAGAGTAAGGCGACTGCTTGTAAGAGAAAGTAATTGTTTTTTGCGTTCAGCAATTCGACTTGAAATACCTGCACGCACATCAGCGCCTTCTTCAGGAATGATTTCAAAATCGTAAGCGCCTGATTCTTTCTTGCCAAGAGCAGTAACATCCTTAACTCCCTTAACAGTTTTAAGTGCTGTCAACATATCACGTTCATCACAAATAACTCGTGCTACAAGTGAATGGTCGGTAGAAAGTTTTTCTGAAAGGTTGTCTTGTAAGTCATCGGCAATTATTTCACCATAGTTGATAATTATGATACGATCACAAACTGCCTGAATTTCAGAAAGAATGTGTGAAGATAATATGATGGTGTGGTTTTTGCCAAGACGGCTTATAAGATTACGAATTTCGATGATTTGTTGTGGGTCAAGACCAACGGTAGGTTCGTCAAGAATAAGTACATCTGGATTGCCTATAAGAGCTTGAGCAAAGCCAACACGTTGACGATAACCTTTTGAAAGGTTTTTGATAAGTCGATTTTGTACGTGATCAATTCGTACAAGACGCATAATTTCATCAATGTGAGGACCCTTTGGAAACTTAACTTTTTTAAGGTCGTAAACAAAGTTAAGATATTCGCGCACCTTCATATCTACGTATAGTGGTGGCAATTCTGGCAAATAGCCTATTCGGCGTTTTGCTTCTTCTGGATTTTCGGCAACGTCAAAACCATCAATGGTGACTTTACCTTGTGTCAGTGAAAGATAACCTGTAAGGATGTTCATAATTGTAGACTTACCCGCACCGTTAGGACCGAGAAAACCTACAACTTCACCCTTTTGGATTGAAAAGTTAACGTTTTCAACCGCAAGGTATGTACCGTACCTTTTACTGAGGCCTGTAACTTCAATCATTTTTACTACTCCTTTGTGATAATCATTATAAACTTTTTAGCCTAATTTTATCAAACAAATGTATACAATTTGTAAATAAAATGTTAAAAAGCTTATATAATTATATATATTATTATACAACTAATACAGTATACAATATATAACGGCAATATTCAAGTGTAAATTTGAGATTGATTTGCATTTTTATTTATATTTATGTTCATACTATTTTCGGTGATTTTTGTGAAAAGCGTACTAAAAAAATTGTTTATAATATTTTTATGTTTATGCCTGTTTTTGGGGTTGTCTTATGCCTATTTGTATTTTAATTTTAATAATGATATCAAGGCAACTGATGAAAAAGATAATACTGTTCCATATCGAAATTTACCCGATAATGCGGGGGTTGCTTTTTTGTTACCGTATGACAGCGCGGTTCTTATGTACCTTGATTTTGAAAAAGAATACATTAATGTGATAAATATTGAGCAATATGACGAATATAATCATCTATATTATGGGTATAACGTGGACTTTACAGTCGAAATAGATTATCCTCTTATTGGAGAAATTGTCGATATGGTAGGAGGAGTTGAAATTAGTTTAGATAATAAAATAATGCGGTATACGGGAATTCAAATAATTGATTTTATTTCAACTAACATGCAAAGCAATATAAAAAATGATATTATAAATGAAATTTTTAGTCGTATTTCAAAAAATGGCTTTTCAAAAGATGATTTTATATATATAATAGAAAATAGTAACAGTGACTTATCGGTAGTGGATTGTGTTTATTGGTTCACTTATCTCGACCAAATGTTTTGTAATATAAATTTTGTAAATTAGAGGTTGATATGAAAAAAATATTACTGTTTTTTATGTCTGCTGTATTAATTTTTTGTAGCGGATGTACTAAGCTTTCGGGTGATTATGAATCATCCGGTAAATACATAGAATATCTTGGTTTAAGCAACAATGATGTTAGTGGTGTAGTATCGGCATATATTGACAGTGTTGTAAGTGATGCAGAATATGTTTATGATGATGGCGTTTCAGAAATTGATAGTATTATAGGAAATATAGAATCTGAATTAAGCCGTCTTGAAGAAGCAGGAATCATAGAGGTAGAGCGCGAGGAATCAGTTTCGATTGCGGATGAAATAAACAATAGCAGTGATGGAGAAGTAGGTAAGCAAACAACTATCGTTGACAGTGGTATTACATTAGATTCAGTACAACAAATTGAAGAAGCCGAAATTAATACAACAGGAACCAAACCACTTTATTATAATTTCCTTACAGAAAATCAAAAATCAATATATAGAATTATGAAAACCGCGGCTGAGAGTATGGTTGAGGGTATGTTTTCGATAGGCGCTGTTTCAAGTTTAGAAAGGGATAGATTTAGCGATATTACCTTAGCGTTTAAGGCATTATCAAGCGATAATCCTCAAATATTTTGGCTGCCTAATTCATACATCACTTCGCCAGATGGCAGTTTGTTAGCGTTTTCATATCACGAAAACGGATACAACATAAATTACTCAGTTTTAAAAGATGATGTTATTTTGGCAAAACAAAGATTAGATGAGGTTGTAAATCAATTAACAAACGATGCTAAAAAATTAGATAGTAGATTTAAAAAAGAACTTTATTTTCATGATTGGTTATGCCAAAATGTCAAATATGGTTCGGATGGTACCGATAATAGCTATAACGTTTATGGCGCTTTGGTAAACGGCAAGGCAGTATGTGAGGGATATTCACGCGCCATGCAGCTGCTTTGTGATAATGTTGGTATACCATGTACGGTGGTTTACGGTTATTCAAATGGTGTTGGGCACATGTGGAATATTGTTGATCCGGGTGATGGATGGTATCATCTTGATGTTACTTGGGATGATGATGAAAAATTCGATTTTATCCGACATTCGTACTTTAACGTTAGTGATAGTGTTATTAAAATTGACCATAGAATTTTTGATTCTATACTACAAGATGTTTCTTATTCAGGTAGCGACTATTTTAATATTCACTTATACGAATGCAACAAGAACGATTATAATTTTTTTGAAAGAAAAAATCTTATTTTTAGTGATGATATGGCAAACAATGCCCAAATAATAGCTAATGCTATTCAAAATGGTCAAACGATGGTAGAACTTAGATATGATTGTAGTAACACTAACTATGAATCTGTGTTTAATCAACTCAATACACAGCTAAGTAATTACAAGGCTTATGTAAGTCAATATTCGTTGATGTGTAATGCTATATCGCTTTGGTTGACATTTGTTTAATAATCTTATATAATAAACAATTATAGTAAATGTCATTAATTTGTGATTATAAAAACCTTACAGTTATTTGGGGGAAATGTTTTGAATAGAGTGGATGAATTTTTTGGAATTAATGTTTTTGGCGATGCTGTAATGAAAGAGCGTCTTCCCGAAAATGCATATAATGAGCTTAAAACTGCTATATCCCTTGGTAAAAGCATAGATCGTAAGATCGCGGATATTGTAGCAAATGCTATGAAAGAGTGGGCTATTGAAAAAGGCGCCACTCACTATACTCATTGGTTCCAACCAATGACAGGTATTACAGCTGAAAAGCACGATAGTTTTATAGCTCCTGCCGGTGATGGCAAAATAATAATGGAATTTTCGGGAAAAGAACTTATTAAGGGTGAATCCGATGCTTCATCTTTTCCATCTGGTGGACTTCGTGCAACATTTGAAGCACGTGGATATACTGCGTGGGACCCAAGTTCTTATGCGTTTGTAAAAGATAATACACTTTGTATTCCTACTGCGTTTTGCTCGTATAACGGTGAGGCGCTTGACCAAAAAACACCTTTACTTCGTTCAATGGAGGCTATATCTAAACAGGCTTTGCGAATTGCGAAATTGTTTGGTTTAGAAGATGTTGAAAGCATCAATACAACTGTAGGCCCTGAACAAGAATACTTTTTAATTGATAGCGAAATGGCGAAACATCGCCCCGATCTTATGTTTTGTGGCAGAACACTTTTAGGCGCTACACCACCTAAAGGACAGGAAATGTATGACCATTACTTTGGCGTTATAAAACCTCGAGTAAAGGCGTTTATGCGTGACCTTGATGATGAACTATGGAAATTAGGCGTTTTTGCTAAAACCGAGCACAACGAGGCTGCTCCTGCTCAGCACGAATTGGCACCTGTTTTCACCACTACAAACATTGCGGCAGATCATAATCAGCTTACAATGGAAATGATGAAAAAAATTGCCGAAAGACACGGGCTTTTGTGTTTGCTTCATGAAAAACCTTTCAAGGATGTAAGTGGTAGCGGCAAACATAACAACTGGTCGCTTTCTACCGATACAGGCATCAATTTCCTAAAAGCTGGTAAAAACCCAAGTGACAATTTACTTTTCTTACTTACTCTTGCGGCGGTTATTCGTGCGGTAGATGAGCATCAGGATTTGTTGCGTATATCGGTTGCAACTGCTGGTAATGACCACCGACTTGGTGGCGCAGAAGCACCACCTGCGATAGTTTCTATGTATTTGGGTGATGACCTTAATGAAATTTTAGCATCTATTGAACGTGGCGAACACCATACTGATGCTGATAAAGTTAAGATGACAGTTGGTACTGATGTTATACCATATATAAGAAAAGATAACACCGACCGTAATCGTACTTCTCCGTTTGCGTTTACTGGTAACAAGTTTGAATTTAGAATGTTAGGAAGCGCATCATCAATTTCGGAAACTAACGTTGTGCTTAACACTATCGTGGCTGATGTTTTCCGCGATTTTGCGGACAAGCTTGAAAGTTCAAATGATTTTGATAAAGATGTTTTAGAACTTATTCGCACTACTGTAAAAGAACACAAACGTGTTATATTCAATGGTGATGGATACTCAAAAGCTTGGGAAGAAGAAGCGGCAAAACGTGGACTTCTTAATCTTCGCTCAACAGTTGATGCACTACCTTATTGGCGCACAAAAGAAAATATTGAGTTGTTTGAGCGCCATGGTGTTTATACTTGTGCTGAAATAAACTGTCGTGCAGATATTAGTCTTGAAAATTATTGCAAGACAATACATATTGAGGCACTTACCTTGCTTGAAATGGTAAAAAGAGATGTTATTCCTGCGATTAGCGCTTACGAAGGTGAACTTTGTAATACAGTAGCTAAAAAACAATCAGTAAGCAGCAAGATAAACTGCGATGCAGAAATTGAAATTGTAGAAAAACTAGCTACATTCAATGAACATCTTAATCGCCTTGTAAAAGAACTCGAAACCGCTGTTGATAAGTCTCAAGCAACTGCTGACTTACTTGCACGTGCACAACTTTATTGTAATAAGGTTTTATTTATTATGGATAATATTCGCCATATTACTGATGAAGCCGAAACAATAGTTTGCCGTGAATATTGGCCATATCCAACATACGGCGATATTTTATTTAAAATCTAATACCCTTATAAAAAATCGCCCAAATTTTTTGGGCGATTTTTTGCAACCTTTCAGGTCTTTGGAAAGTATTACTAACAAGGAGGGAAGAAAATGGAATACAAAATTTCTGTTAGCGAAGCATTTAAAAAACATTCCGATATGGTATACCGACTTGCCGTTGCAAGAGTAAAAAATAAATATGATGCGGATGACATATTACAGGAAGTTTTTTTGCGCTTAGTAAAAGTGAAAGATAAAGTGGAAAATGAAGAGCATTTAAAGGCGCTGCTTATTCGCATCACAATAAATTGTTCTAAGAGTTTGCTTGGTAGCACTTGGTTTAAACGAACTGAGCCTTTAAGTGAAAATCTAAGTGTGACGGATGAGTATTCCGATACGCTTGATGCTGTGTTGCGTTTGTCGCAAAAATATCGTACTGTAATACATTTGCATTACTATATGGGTTACAGTGTTGATGAAATTGCAGATATTTTGAAATCTAAACCCTCCACGGTGAAATCGTGGCTTCACCGAGCAAGAAAACTACTTAAAATTGACCTTGAAGGAGTTGGAATAAATGTTTGATAATAACTATAAAAAGGCGATGGATAGCATAACTGTTGATGAGCAGACTCGCGAAAAAATATTAGATAAAATTATGCTTAAAGAAGAACTAAAAAGCAGAAAAAATCCTGCTATCCCGTGGAGAGTAGCCTTTGCTTGTGTAGCGTGTATTGCGATTGTTTTAGGTGTTTTATTTGTGCCTGGTAAAGATATTGTTAAGAAAAAGGTTACAACAAAAAAACCTTCTATTACAATTGCAAACCATGGCGAAGTTTTAAAAGTGTCTAAATCTTATGATGATATTTACGAGCTTATAAAACCTAAAAAGGGTTTATTAAATGGTGGTGCTACAGACGAAGCAGAAGGTTATGTAGAATATGTTGAAGAAGAGACTGTTTCTATAGGACAAAGCGCTGCCGATATTAATGGTTCTGCAACAAGCGATAAAACATCTTCGCAAAATAATGTTTTAAAAGATGATGGCGCAAAAAACGAATCAGTAGACAATGATTTTTCAACCACCACCGAACAGGTTGAGGGCGTAAGCGAGGCTGATATAGTAAAAACCGATGGCGAGTATATATACTACGTAAATGATACAACGCTAAGCATTGTAAAGGCGGATGGAAAAAATTCTACTCTTATAAGCCAAACTGAGTTATCAAATGCGATAAGCAAAGAAATATATGGCGAAATGTTTTTAAAAGGCGATAGATTGATAATCCTAAAAAGCGAGTATTATGCAAGAACTTCAAATTTAAAAGATGATATGATTTCTAGTGCTCCAAACGTGATGTATGACTATAATGGTTATGAGCAAAAAGTTCTAATAGAAATTTTTGATATTTCTGACAAAGCTAATCCTAAAAAGGTGTCCGAAAGCTGTCAAGATGGAACATATAATACATCTCGTATGATAGGTGATTATATATACCTCATATCTAACTGTTATATCGATGTTTACAACATGGATAAAGATGATCCTGCAACATTTGTCCCTACAACCGAAATAAATGGCATGTGTAAGGTAGTGCCTGCAGACAGCATCTATCGTTATGACAGCGAAAGTTATTCCAGCAGTTATACTGTCATTGGCGCATTTAGCTGTAAAGATGGAACTTCGACCGATGTATCATGCATATTGGGTGGCACCGATAATGTTTATTGCAGTCAAAATAATATAATCATATCCGATAGAATGTATAACGATCGCTATGATGAAAATGAGCAAGAAAAAGAAAATTATGTTGTTGAATCGACCGTTGTTTCAAAACTTGCAATTAGCGGTGGTAATATAGAATATAAAACATCAGGCAAGATTGATGGAGTTCTTGATAATCAGTTCTTTATTGATGAATATAACGGTTATTTGCGTTTTGTTACAACCGTAACAAAGGGTATTGAAGAACGATATAAGTTTGAAAATAGTAATGAAGAGGTTGTGTCTTACACACAAGAAACAACAGCAGCTTTGACTGTACTTGATGATAATCTTAAAAAAGTTGGTGAAATTACCGATTTAGCAAAAGGCGAACGCGTTTATTCGGTTCGGTTTATGGGTGATATTGCTTACTTTGTAACCTTCCGACAAACAGATCCGCTTTTTAGCGCTGATTTAAGTGACCCTAAAAATCCGAAGATTTTGGGCGAACTTAAAATTCCAGGATTTTCAGAATATATGTATCCGTATGGTGATGGATTGCTGCTCGGGTTTGGTATGGATGCCAATGAATCTACCGGCCGAACAACCTATCTTAAGCTTTCTATGTTTGACATAAACGATCCGGCTAATGTGACTGAACAAGATAAGACAATTGTTGATGGCTGTGGTTATTCACCGGCGCTTTCAAGTCACAAGGCAATGCTTGTGGATAATGAAAAAAATCTAATAGGTTTTGCCGCAACCGAAGATTGGCGCAACGAAAAATATATGATTTATGAATACACCGGTAATGGCTTTGTGTGTAAGGCGGTTTTGGATATAAATAATCAGTATAATTATTACGCTATGACAGATATTAGAGGTCTATTTATAGAGGATGACTTTTATATTGTTTCTGAAAGTGGATTACAAGTATATGATATAAACACATTTGAGCGAACAGTCGAAATAAGTTTCTAATATTATATAAGCGCAACATCCCTTTTGTAGGGTGTTGCGCTTTTTTGTTGATATTCGTGACAAAATATGATATATTAATACTAGAAATTAATATTAGGAGAGTTGTATGATAAAAATACTTGTTGACTCATCATCAGATTGTAATTTACAAGATGGTATCGTTGATTTAATTGTACCTATATCAGTTAATATAGATGGTGTTGAATACAAATCCGGCATTGATCTTACTAGTGATAAATTCTATGAACTTTTGCAGTCGGCAAACGAGTTTCCACGCACATCTCAACCCTCACCACAAAGTTTTATTGAAATATTTGAACAGGTAAAAGAATCAGGTGATCAGTTAATTTATCTTTGTCTTTCTTCTTGTTTTAGCGGCACATATCAAGGCGCTTTGATCGCTAAGGAAATGGTTGATTGTGATAATATTTATATAATTGATACGCTTGGTGTAACACATATCATAAGTGTTTTAGCACAGTACGCTCGTAACCTTATAAATGATGGTTACAGTGTAGGTGAAATTGTTGATAAATGCGAGGAACTAAAGAGCAAAATCAAAGTTTATGCAGGTGTTGATACACTTGAATATCTTTATAAAGGTGGACGTCTTAGCCACGCAAGTGCAGCCGTGGGTGAACTTACAGGAATAAAACCAATTATTTCTATAAGTGATGGCAGAGTCGAGGTTGTAGGTAAAGCGCTTGGTAAAATACGCGCTATGAACACATTGATGGAAAAGGTTAAATCACATAATATTGATGCTAATTTTCCTGTGTATTCTTTGTATACTAGTGGCACGGGAAATTGCGAATCGCTTGAGCAAAAACTAAAAGATAATGGATATGATATTGCTGGTCGATTGCAGATTGGATCTACTATAGGTTCACACGTAGGACCAGGTGTTTACGCTGTTTTGTTTGTTGAAAAATAATATTAAAATCCCAGAGTTTAACTCTGGGATTTTTTTAAATCTTCACTAGGGCTAATACCCACAACTTTTTTATATGCTCTAAAAAAAGATGAGTAGTCGTTAAATCCGCTTTTTTGGTAAGCATCGGTTACGTTTCCACCTAAAAATAGTCGCTGTCTTGCGGAATAAATACGGCGCCTAATTACATATTCCCATACGGTACAACCCATCATTTCACGGAATTTTCTATTGAGTGAAACCTTGCTACAAAAAAGTGCATTTGCAATTATTTCAAGACTTAATTCGCTTGAAAGATTTTTGTTAATATAGTTTATGGTTTTCTTTATAATATCATCTTCTACTCTAGGTTGAGAGGTGGGTTTTAGTTTATTTGAAAGCATACCAAAAACCATAGATGCAAACGAGTATACGAGATTTTTTTGCATATCTTCTGGAGATTTTGTAATCATTAAAAAGCTTTCTTCAAACCATATTTGCTCTTTCTTTTCAAGCGCAAACAGGTTAGCGCCTTCGTAAATATGTTCGCTTAAAGCTTCGTATTCAGGGGGTACGGCTGCGGTGTCGATTAGTAATGCCATACGTTCGTATGCAACCGATGGTTCAAGTAGCAAATGATGTGTTTGTCCACTTGCCATAACCAAAATATTACCACGTTCTAAAGTGAAAATATTACCCTCTACAACAAATCGTGCATTGCCACGTAAGAAATAATAAACCTCTACCATGTTATGAGAATGGCTTTTGAAAGAAAGGTCATCAATAGTTGGGTCAAGGGTTAAAGTATGATGTAAATAAGTTGTATTATCACGATAAACGAACAGTTTTTTCTTTTTCATAGTATCACCATGGTTATTTTAACACATATTGTTCTTTTTTGCAATATATTTGCTCTTATTTGCAATTTAATTGCAAAAAGAAAAAAGATATAATGAAAATACAAAATTATGTAAAGAGGTGTAATCTTTATGGTTAAAAGTTTTAAAAAGGATAAATTGGCAGTAAATATTTACGAAAACCGTACCCTTATGGGCGAGGCCGCAGCAAATGATATTGCCTCTTGTATGGAAAAGTTATTAGCTGAAAAAGATACCATTAATATGGTTTTTGCAGCAGCTCCATCACAAAATGATGTTCTTGAAAGTTTGTTGAAAAAGCCACTTGATTGGAATAGAGTAAACGCTTTTCACATGGATGAATATGTAGGACTTAAAAAAGAAGATGCTCAAAGTTTTGGTAATTACCTAAACGAGCATATATTTAAAAAGGTTCCATTCGCTAATGTGTACTACGTTGCTGACTATGGTCTAGATTATGAGCAACTTCTAGAGAAAAATCCAATCGACATTGTTTGTCTTGGCATCGGCGAAAATGCTCACATTGCATTTAATGATCCAGGTGTTGCTGATTTTAATGACCCTGTTCGTATAAAGAAAGCAAAACTTGATGATGTTTGCCGTATGCAACAGGTTCATGATGGTTGTTTCCCAACTTTTGATGATGTTCCTGAATATGCGTATACACTTACAATTCCTCAAATGACAAGCGCGGATTATATGTTCTGTGTTGTTCCTGCCGCTACAAAGGCTAATGCGGTTTATAATACTGTAAACGAAGAAATTAATGATATGTGTCCAGCGACTATTATGCGCCGTCATGACAATGCTATTATGTACTGTGATTTAGATAGTGGCGCGAAGGTTCTTTAAGGAGAAAATTATGGAAATAAAATTTAAGCTTGGTGTTATTACAGATGAGGTAACACAAGATATTTTTGAAGCAGCAGCATTTTGTAAAAAACATGACCTTAAGTGTATGGAAGTTCGTTCTATAAATAATCATTCTCCATTTGATTACACAGATGAGGATGTTGAACAAATTATTGAGGCTGCAAAGGAATATGACCTTGAAGTAACAGCAATTTCTTCACCTACATTTAAATGTGAGTACAACGATGATGAGGCTATTAAGGCTAATGTTGCAGGTTTTGAAAAATGTGCAATTATTGCTAACAAACTAGGTGCTAAGTACATACGTGGTTTTGACTTTTGGGACAAACAAGTACCAGTAGAAGTTCGTGCTACAATGTATGGCGATATTATCGCTCTTTGTGAAAAATACGATGTTTATTGTGCGCTTGAGTCAGACCCTGCAATTCATAGTAGCACACCTCACAAACTAGCAGAGCTTGTAGCTGCGATAAACAATCCTCGTATCAAAGCGCTCTTTGACCCAGGTAATGAAATTTGGGTTACTGCTCAGACTAGCGAAGACGCTTATGATAAACTAGCGCCTTGTGGCATTGCTAATATGCATGTTAAAGACGGCATAAATACCGATGGACATACCAATGCAGTAATGGTTGGTACTGGATCTGCGGACTTTATAGGTATTTTCAAAAAACTCATTCGCGATGGCTATGCAGGTGGTGTGATGCTTGAAACACACTACCGTAAAAATGTTGAACTTACCGAAGAACAACTTATGCGTCCGGGCGGCGCTGACTTTTCTGATGGCGCTTATGAAGCAAGCGAGGAAAGTATAATAGCACTAAAAGAAATTATAAATAAAGCATTGGAGGAATTAAACTCATGAAAAAGTTAAATGTTGCAATTATAGGACAGGGTAGAAGTGGCCGCGATATTCACGGTGCATTCTTCCGCGGTGAAACAAACACAAAATTTAATGTAGTAGCAGTTGTTGACGCTATTGAAGAGCGCCGTATTCGTGCAAAAGAAGAATGGGGTTGCGATATTTATGCGGACTACCGTGAACTTTTCGGTAGAACCGATATTGATCTTGTTGTAAACAGCTCATTCTCACACATGCATGCTGATATTTCTATCGATTTACTTGAACATGGATTTAACGTTGTTTGTGAAAAACCTTTCGCTAAAAACTATGAAGAATGTGACCGTATAGTAAAAGCTTACGAAAAGAGCGGTAAAATGCTCAACGTATTCCAACAATCACGTTTTGCTCCATACTATACTGAAATTAAGAAAATTATTGAAAGTGGTAAACTTGGTCGCCCAGTTCAGTATAGCATTTCTTTCTCAGGTTTTGCTCGCCGTTGGGACTGGCAGACATATCAAGGATACAATGGTGGAGAGGTTCGCAATACAGGTCCTCACCCACTTGACCAAGCGCTTGATATTTTAGGTTTTGATGACAACATTACTGTTTTCTCAAAACTTGATAGAGTTAATACATTTGGTGATGCTGAAGACTATGCAAAGATTATCCTTACAGCGCCAAACAAACCACTTATTGATGTTGATCTTTCAAAGTGCAATGCTTATCCTGCACCTATATATGTTGTTCACTGTCAGTATGGTTCACTTAAAGCTACAATGAGCGAGATTGATTATAAGTACTATAATCCTGAAACCGCGCCAGAGCAAAAGCTTATAATTGAGCCTCTTTTCAAAGAAGATCGTACACCAGCTTACTGTGCAGAAACTCTTGATTGGACTGAAGAGCACGTTGATGTTGAGGGTACAGTATTTACCGTTGGCGTTAAGAAATACTATGATATGATTTATGATTATCTTGTTGATGGCAAGGAAATGGAAATTACACCTTATCAGGTGCTCAAGCAGTTCCAAGTTATCGACACAATTCGTGCTCAAAATCCATTAGATACAATTACTGTATAATACAGGGAGAAAAGATATGAAAATTGCAATTCTTGGTGTAGAAAATTCTCACGCTGACGCTTTTGGTAAGTTGGTAAAAGAGAACGAAAAATATAAAGATATTGAAATAGTTGGTATTTACAGCGAAGATGAAACTGCTGTAAAACGCATAATTGATGCTGGTTATGCTTCTTATGCTGCGGTTTCTCCAGATGAGTTTGTAGGTAAGGTTGATGGCGTAGTTATAACTGCTCGTCACGGTAACAATCATCACAAGTATGCAATGCCTTATGTTAAGGCAGGTATTCCTTGCTTTATTGATAAGCCATTTTGCGCAGATTTAGATTTAGCAAAGGAACTAGCAGCAACAGCAAAAGAAAACAATGTGCTTTTATGTGGTGGTTCTTGCCTTAAATTTATTGATGAATTAAAGCCACTTGCTCGTATTGCTAAAAACAAAAAGGTTGTAAGCGGTTCAATTTGTTGTCCTGTTAATATGGATAATCCTTATGGTGGTTTTTGGTTCTATACTCAACACCTTATTGAAATGCTTATTACTATCTATGGCAGAAACGTAAAATCAGTTTTGGCTTATTGCCCAGATGATAAGAAAAACCGCGTTACTGTTATATTTAACTTTGGTGAATTTGATGTTTGCGGCTTCTATACTAGCGCATATCGTTATTCAGCAACAGTTAATACCGCTGATAACCAAATATACAATACTTTCTGTGATGATGTTGCTTATACATACGTAAACGAGTTTGATGAGTTTGTAGAAATGGTTAAAAACGGCGTTATGCACAATAGTTATGATGATTTGGTATATCCTGTAAAATTGCTTGATGCTATTAAACGTTCATATACCGAACAAAAGGAAATTGTTGTAGAATGAAAATACTGACTAACGGAAAAATCGTAACCGAAGGAAAAATCCTAGAAGGTTATGACATTGTTGTTGATAACAATAAAATTATAGATGTAAAGCCAAGCAATGAAGTAAGTGGTGAAAAAACCGACCTTGGTGGTAATTATATAGCGCCTGGTTTTATAGAAATTCATTGTCATGGTGGTGGCGGATACGAGTTTATCGATGCTACACCTGAAGCTTTTAAAAAAGCTTGTGAGATACATGCAGCTCATGGTACAAAGGTAATATATCCTACAATCAGTGCTACTGATTATGATACTATGGTTCGAGTGCTTCAAACTGCGCGTGAAGTTAAAGACAGTTGTGCGCTTGAAATACCGGGTATTCATCTTGAGGGCCCATATTTCGCGCTCGAAATGTGTGGTGGTCAAGCGCCTGGTATAGTACGTGATATAGACCGAGAAGAGTATACATCACTTTTAGAAGAGTATAGTGATATTATTGCTCGTTGGGACTATGCACCTGAGAAGGATAAAGACAATGCGTTTCTCAAAGACGTTACCGATAAAGGTATACTTGCGGCTACTGCGCATTCATCGGCGGAATATGATGATGTTTTACGTGCGTTTGAGGGCGGAAATCATCTTGTGACTCATCTTTATTCTTGCACATCTACTATTACTCGCCATCAAGGATTTAGACATCTTGGAATTATTGAAAGTGCTTATTTACTTGATGATATGTATGTAGAAGCAATTTGTGATGGATGTCATTTGCCACTCGACTTGCTTAAGATGATAATCAAGTTAAAGGGTACAGATAGAGTTTGTCTTATAACCGATGCTTTGCGTCCAGGCGGCATAGGCGAAGAGGGCAAGGAATATACCGATTGTCCTGTTCCGTTTGTTATTGAAGATGGCGTAGCAAAGCTTTTGGATAGAAGCGCTTTCGCAGGTAGCATTGCTACGAGTGACATACTTCTTAAAACTGCTGTAAAAGCAGGTTTCAGTATAGCTGATACTATTAAAATGATGACTGAAACCCCAGCAAATGTTATGGGACTTAAAACAAAGGGTAAAATTGCTGCAGGTTTTGATGCTCAATTTACCGTATTTGATGAAAATTTAAACATAGTTTCATAAAAAGTAGGCACTCGTTTTTTACGAGTGCCTGATTTTTGTTTTTTAATATTTATAATATATTTGAAATAGGAAGAATATTATGTTATAATGCCAATACATTTGATTTTAAAAAGGAAAAAATATGGATTTAATAAGAAAAGTAAAATTTAAAAACATTTTAATGCTTACATTAGCAGGTATTATAAACGCTATTGGTGTAACAATATTTATTTCACCTGTTAATTTATATGACAGTGGAATATCAGGTACATCAATACTTTTATCGCAGCAGACAAGTCTTTCAATGTCAATTTTTTTGATTTTGCTTAATGTGCCGCTTTTTGTGTATGGAACGAAAAAACAAGGGAAATTGTTCACCATATATGCAATATATACTGTTATTATATACTCACTAGTAGCGTGGCTCATAAATGATGTTTTGCCGATTGATGTAAGTGTTGCTTCGCCAATAGCAGAACAAGATCTTTTATTATGTGCGGTTTTTGGTGGTATAATATCTGGTATCGGTAGTGGACTTGCAATTAGATATGGTGGTGCTATGGACGGTATAGAGGTTATGGCAGTCATTTTTGCAAAGAAAATAGGTATCAGTGTTGGAACGTTTGTGATGATTTACAACATGCTGCTTTATATTATTTGTGGTTTGTGGCTTAATAGCTGGATTTTGCCTCTTTATTCAATAGTAACTTATTTTGCGGCACTAAAAACCATCGACTTTATAGTAGAAGGTTTTGACCGAGCAAAATCAGCAATTATAATTACAGAGCATCCAACCGAGATATGCGATGCATTGTCTTATCATTTTGAAAGTGGAATCACCAAACTTTCGGCACGCGGTGGATATTCTAATAGAAAAAAAGCTATGATATACTTTATTGTAAACCGATTCCAAGTAGCTCGTATGAAGGATATTGTTCACGAG
>JAZRKK010000035.1:0-37878 GCA_045646305.1 Acutalibacteraceae bacterium | reverse complement strand
ATTATCATTGGTAAAGGCGGCGATATGCTTAAACGTATCGGCATTTATGCACGTAAAGATATTGAAAACTTTTTTGGTATTAAAGCCTCAGTAAAACTTTGGGTAAAGGTAAAAGAGGATTGGCGAAACCGCCAAGGATTAATACATACTTTTGGATTGGACAACCATAATTAACTAAAATTACCTACCATAATATTAATAATTTTCCGTAAAATAATTTTACGGAGGTTGATAGTATGATGCAAAACAAAGCGTGGTTAAAATTTTTAATTACAGGCAATCCAAAAGATTATTTAAATTATAAAAACAAAACACTCGAATACGAACTGTACGGGGGTGATGATGCTGCGTATTACGACCGATGGCCTTGTGATAAAGGAAACGAATATAAGGGATAATGACCGTATGATAACCGTTATCACACGTGATTTAGGAGTAATAACAGCCTTTGTGCGAGGTGGAAAAAGCATTAAAAGCAAACGTGGATCTGCTACAAGTTTGCTTAGTTTTTCAAGCTTTTGCCTTGAGTTCAAAGGCGATACATATACAGTAACCGAAGCCACAACAAATAAGGTGTTTTTTGGCGCAGGTAGTGATATAATAACCCTAACAATTGCGCAGTATTTTTGCGAATTATGTAGTGTTTTTCGACCTGAAGAACGTGAATCAGAAGAATATCTACGTCTTGTATTAAATTCACTGCATTTTCTTACCGAAAACAAAAGATCTCCGGAATTAATAAAAGCAATCACTGAATTACGGGTCGCAGTTATAGCGGGTTACGCCCCAAATATTGTTGCGTGTGATGGATGCGGTAAATTTGAGGACCTAGTTATGTATTTTAATATTCAGGACGGAACTCTTTATTGTAATAATTGTAAAAACGAAGATTGTCTTTCATTAACAATTACAGTTTTACAAGCAATGCGGCATATAGTTTATTCGAAATTTGATCAGTTATATTCTTTTGAAATCCCGGAAACCGCTGCAAAAGAATTGTCAAAACTTACTGAAAAGTATGTAACATATCAAACCGAACATAGATTTACAACTTTAGAATTCTTACGAGGAATTATATGAAATACGATATTTTAAAACATGCAAAAACACTTGAACTTGATACTGTTTTACAAAAATTAGCAGGGGAATGCGCGAGCGAAGATGCTTATAATTTAGCATTTGACATCATTCCTGATACCGATATTAACGTTGTTAAAAGAAATTTGGCTGAAACAGAATCAGCTTATTTATTAATCTCCAAGTTTACTTCACCATCTTTTGGCGGAACTGTTAATATTATGTCTCAACTTTCTCGCGCTGCGTTAGGTGCTACGCTTACTCCAGGAGAACTTTTGAAAATTGCTAATGTTTTGCGTGTAATACGTTCTGTAAAATCATGGCGTGATAACTCCGCAGCCGAAAAAGAAACATCTATCGATTATCTTTTTAACGCTCTTATTCCTAATAAATTTTTGGAAGAAAAGATTACGTTTTGTATTAAGTCAGAAGATGAGATTTCAGATTCTGCTTCAAGTACGCTTTGTGATATACGCCGTAAAATTACTTCTAAAAGCGCTAAAATACGTGAAAATCTCGACAAAATAGTTCGTGGTCAGCTTTCAAAATATTTGCAAGATGCAATCATTACTCAGCGTGATGGTAGATTTGTAGTCCCACTAAAAGCCGAACATAAAGGTGAGATTTCTGGTATTATTCACGATACATCTTCAAGCGGATCAACATTATTTATCGAACCGATGTCGGTAGTTGAAGTTAACAACGAAATTCGAGTTCTTAAATCTAAAGAAGCAGATGAAATAAATAGAATTTTAGCTGAACTTTCATCTGCTTGTGCTGATTTTTCAGACACTATAAAACAGTCATACAATGCACTTGTTCAACTTGATTTGATTTTTGCAAAGGCAAAGTTAGCGTACAAAATGGGTGCTATTATGCCTAAAATCAACGACAAGGGCTTTGTTTATCTTAAACGTGCTCGACATCCACTTATTAACCAAAAGGCTGTGGTGCCAATTACGTTGACTTTAGGAGGAGATTACGACACACTAATTATTACAGGTCCTAATACAGGCGGTAAAACTGTTGCGCTTAAAACATCTGGACTTATGTGTCTTATGGCAATGTCAGGTCTTATGATTCCATGTGATGATAATAGCGAAATTGCAGTTTTTGATAAAATATTTGCTGACATTGGTGATGAACAAAGTATTGAACAATCGCTTTCTACTTTTTCATCACACATGGTTAATATAATTTCTATTCTTGAAGATTGTAACAGTAATTCTTTGGTATTGTTTGATGAACTATGTGCCGGTACGGATCCGGTTGAAGGTGCAGCGCTTGCTAAATCAATACTAATGACACTTTTACAAAAAGGCGTAAAAACCGTTACTACAACCCACTATCCAGAACTTAAAGCGTATGCAATTGAAGCTGACAAAGTGGAAAATGCAAGTTGTGAATTTGATGTTAGCACACTCAAACCAACGTACAATCTTATTATCGGACAGCCTGGTCGCTCGAATGCGTTTGCGATTTCTAAGCGATTAGGTCTAAACGAAGATATTATTACTCTTGCTAACGAGCAACTTACCGAAGAAGATTTACGCTTTGAAAATGTTGTTGCAAGTCTTGAAAAAGCGAAACAAGATGCCGAACGTGATCGCCGCGAGATTTCAAAAATGCGTTCGCAAATGCTTGAATCAAAAAAACGTAGTGAACAAGCCGAATATGATTTTAAACTCAAGCAGGACAAGCTTATGGAACAAGCGCGTGAAAAAGCATCAGCTATAATAGAAAGCACACGCTATAAATCAAGCCAACTACTTAATGAGCTTGAAGAAATTAAAAAAGAACTTAATATTCAAAATGCTGCTCAAAATGTTTCTAAAGCACGACATGACTACAAAAGCTCTCTACAACAAATGGAAGATACCGCAAATCCTGTTGTAGAAAATACGGTAAGTGAAGGACTTAAAAAAGCACCAAAGCCTAACGATATAATTATTCTTACTAGTTTTAATCGTGATGCCACCGTTGTTAAGGTAGAAGAAGATAAAAAACGTCTTTACGTTATGTCAGGTTCTATGAAAATGTGGGTTGGTTTTGATGAATGTAAACTTAAAAAATCAAACGCTCCATCAACTGAAGCACCTAAAAAACGTAACGTATCAGGAATTATGTCACGTGCTGAACGGAATTTATCTGGTGAAATTGATATTCGTGGTCTTGCTACCGATGAAGCACTATTAGAGCTCGATAAATACATCGATGAGGCGGTTTTGGCAGGAATAGGTACAATTACCATAATTCACGGAAAAGGTACAGGAACGCTGCGCAAGAACGTTCAATCGCATCTTAGACACCACCGAAATATAAAAACATTTCGAGTAGGTCTTTTTGGAGAAGGAGAGAACGGTGTAACAATAGCAGAAATAGCTGAATAAAAAAAGACAGGATTCAATATCCTGTCTTTTAATTATTATTTCTAGAGCATTTTTCAGCATCAATTGCAATAACTAGCATAAGCGTATTTAATGCATCTTGTGGATCATATACATTTATTGAATATGTATCGGTCCAATTAAGCAGTTCTTTTGATATAGTTGCAATTTCAGCACCATTAGAATTAAGGATTTCATAATCCCACTCAAAAAAATTACCTTCTATGTGCCAACCGTTAAAATCAATATTATATTTTGGTTTAAAAAATGAAAATTCACGACTAATACATCCAACGTAGCGATCACCATAATACAATTCAAATTTAGGCAAAAAGGAAAAAATCTTTTGTTTTACTGTTGCAAGTTCGAAACCCGTTGTATCAAAAATTTTAAAACAGTGTCCCCATGATAATTGACCTTTTACAGTATATACAACACTATTGTCATATCCATCAAAAACATCATAACTGTCAAACCACGAAAACATTTTTTGTTTAAATATAAGCTTCATAAACAAAATCTCCTAAAATCACATAACGAATCCGCCGTTTACACCTAACACTTGGCCAGTAATATAATCCGCACCTTCTGATGCCAAGAATAATGCTGTTTCAGCTATATCCTCAGCACTACCCATACGTCCTAGTGGAATATCTTCGACAAAGGCGTTAAGGTCTTCTACGCTAATATTGACGTTCATAGTGGTATCTATAAGTCCAGGAGCAATACAGTTAACTGTAATACCGCTTGGTGCTAATTCTTTGGCTAATGCTTTGGTAAGTCCTATTACACCAGCTTTTGCTGCAGAATACGCAACTTCACATGATGCTCCAACTTGACCCCACATGGAAGAAATATTGATAATTTTGCCGTACTTTTGATTTACCATGATTGGTGTAACTGATTTACAGCAGTTAAATACACCTTTTAAATTAATATCAAAAATTCTGTCAGAGTCAAACTCTTCTGTATCGGTAATTAATCCACTAAACGCAACGCCAGCATTATTAATTAGCAAATCCACCGAACCGAATTTATAAACTGTTTCTTTAATTAGCAAATCTGTTTCTAATTTGTTAGTTACATTCACTTTAAAAGGCATTACATTATATCCTTGTGAAGATAGGGAAGAGGAGAGCATCTTTGCTGACTGATATGAATCGTTATAACCAATTACAACATTATATCCTTTTCTAGCAAATAAAATCGCCATAGCAGCCCCAATGCCTTTTGAAGCACCAGTGATAACAACCGTTTTATTCATAAAAAACACTCCAATAATTTATTAAATACATTATAACATAAAAAATATTTTTTTAAAGACTTATTTTACAATAAATTGTAGTTTACATAATGGGTGATACAATACATTTTGTGTAGTTTACATAATTAGTTTACATAATGTTTTAAAAGGTTACAAAATTGTAGTTGACATAACGAATTTCTTATAGTATAAATATTATACGGTTCAAATGCGCCGTTTTATTTTTTGCCTATTAACTGAATTTTGTTTACATAATACAATAATTTCAACAAGATATTGAAGTAATTTTTTTCAACAAACAAAATATAGTGGTACATATCTTGTCCTTATTTCTCATATAATAACAAAAAGGAGTTGTTTATATGAGAAAGGGAATTATACTTGATTTTAAAAAAATTAAGTTTCTAAATTTTATAAAAATAAACAAAATTTTTGTACTGCTTAGTATTATATTTGTTTTAGGTATTTTTATAGGAGCATTTGTATTTAATAAAAACGAATTATTTTTTGATTATTCAAAAAAATTATTTGAAACCACTGTTATATTACATAAATCTTATACTTGGTTTTCTATTTTAATAAGTTCTTTTTTGAAATATTTTTCATTATTATTTTTGTTTTTTATTTCAGGAACTTCGATGTTTGGTATCGTTATTATTCCTTTTATCTCGTTATGGCAGGGAATAGTTTATGGTAGTTTATCATCTTATTTATATTCATCGTATTCTCTTAAAGGTATTGCTTATAATGCTATAATTTTAATGCCACCGGCTATAATTTTTACAGTTTGTTCCTTTTTAGCAGCTCGTGATTCGATAGATTTTTCATTACTTTTAGCAAAACTATCTTTGCCAAAAAGTAGACCCACAAATATATTTTTTGATTTTAAAAAATTTTGCGGTAAATTTATAATTTTTATTTGTATATCTTTTTTTAGTTCTGTTACAGATTTGATATTAAATTCGTTATTCATAAATTTATTTAATTTTTGACACAGGAGGTGAGTAGTTATGAGTAATGATTTTTTCGAACAGTTTAAAGAATATTTATCAAAAACCAAACGTTGTTCTAAAAACACACTAGATGCATATGTTCGTGATGTGTCGCAATTTCTCATTTTCTGCTCACAGAATGGTGCGAATGATATCTGTGTAATTAATGATGATTATATAATCAAATATATAGATTATTTAACATTTATTGGTAAATCTGATGCGACAAAAACAAGGACAATCGCATCGCTTCATTCGTATTTTAATTTCTTGTTAACACAAGGCGTAATCGATACAGATCCTACTAAAGATATTAAGGGTCCAAAAACAAAAAGAAAAATTCCTGATGTATTAAACGAAAAGGAAATAAAGCTTTTATTAGCTCAACCTCAAGGAAACGATTACAAGAGTATTCGAGACAAAGCCATGCTTGAATTGCTTTATGCAACAGGTATAAAAGTTTCTGAGTTAATTGAACTTACTTTAAATGATGTTAATTTGCAAATCGGTATTATACATACTCATAACAGCAAACATGAGCGTATTGTTCCAATTTATCCAATTGCAAATAAACATTTGACCGAATACTGTACAATTGCAAGACCTGCGCTAGTTCAAAATGCCAACGAGGACAGGTTGTTTACTAATATTAATGGACAACCTATGACTAGACAGGGATTTTGGAAAATTATTAAACATTACGCCGAAAAGGCAGGAATTAGTAAGGATATAACTCCGCACACTTTGCGTCATTCTTTTGCTGCGCATTTACTTGAAAACGGGGCACAGCTTAAAGATATAAAAGATATGCTTGGTCATTCTGATATATCATCAACACAAATCTACGCTCAATTAATTAAAAGTAAATATGTACAATCGTATGCAAAATTCCATCCACTTGCAAAATAAAAACACAAATCTTTAGTTTAGGTTTGTGTTTTTTTATATAATTAGCAAGGGAATATATAAATAATGTTAAGCAATTGATCTATAAAGACCTTATTAAATCTAATTGCCAATTATACAAAATGAATATTTTGTATAATTGAGGGAAGTGATAATACGATTATTTTGATACATTATATAATATGTATATATGCGGCTCTAAGCACAATTCCTTTATTTTTGTATTATTCTTCAAATTAAATAATTAAATTAAAATTCAGCGATTATTAAATTTTGTTTTTTATAATACATTCATTAAATATATAATAATTCTCATCGAATAACTTTTTTTAAAATGATACATTGTATGTCTAAAAAATTTCTATTCGATGAGAATTAGCGTTTATTTTTCTATTTATATTAATATCATTATAAATTACGTGTTTTTTTATAAAATTACCACTAAATTTATATTCATATATAAAAAGTTAAGGATAACCTAAAAAACTCATGGTTTGTACTAAATAAAATATTATGTCACAAATTGTTAATTAAATACCATCACCTTTTGTAATGTATAATTTTATATCATTCTTTACACTACTTTAAACAAACTGCGATTTAATATAATTTTAATGTACATAGTATTTTGTTAATTTTTTAACAATACGCTATCCTAACATTACATCTAAAAACATCATTATTACAAATCCAGATATTATACCAAAAGTTGCTGTATATGAATTTTCTTGTTTATTTTTTTGACATTCAGGTATTATTTCATGTACAGCTACAATAATCATCGCACCTGCTGCAAATGATAATGCAAATGGTAGTATCGATTCTACATTTAATACAAGCATTGCTCCAATTACTGCTGAAATTGGTTCTACAATTGCTGATAATTGACCATAAAAAAAGCTTTTTTTACGTGAATACCCTTCCCTTCTAAGTGGAAGCGAAACAGCGGCGCCTTCAGGAAAGTTTTGTAAACCAATACCAATCGCAATTGAAATAGCACCCATCAATGCGGAATTATCAAAATTTTGTTTTAAAAGTCCAAAACCTACTCCTATTACTAAACCCTCTGGTATATTGTGTAAAGTTATTGACATAATAAGTAATATTATTCGGTTTGTAACTTTAAAACTTTTATTTGACTTTAAAATTGCATAAGATACTACTTTATCTGAAATCCAAATAAACAATGCGCCAAACAAAAAACCTAATGTAACTATAATATATGATGGTATTTTCAATGTTTTATCAGCTCTTTCAATTGCTGGTTGTAATAATGACCAAAAAGATGCCGCAATCATTACTCCGGCTGAAAAACCTAAAATTATATTAAAAACGCTTTGCTTAGGCGACCTAAAAAACAATACAATAGCTGCGCCAAGCGCTGTAAGTCCCCAAGTACCCATAGAGGCAATTAAAGCTAAAACAACGGTTTTATCCATTTTACACCCCCTCTTAATAGTATATTATAATAAGAATCAGAGGTTAAAAGATTTATAACACTGAATAAAACAATAAAAAGTTAAAAAAAATAAAAAAAATGCAAAAAATAGTAATTTTTTACTTGACATTACGCCATTATATTGTTATAATATCTAGGCTGTTAAAAAACAGATGATTCATTAGCTCAGCTGGCAGAGCACATGACTTTTAATCATGGTGTCCGGGGTTCGATTCCCCGATGGATCACCAAAAACAAGGATGGTTTTTACCATCCTTGTTTTATTTTGTCAATCAATTCTATGTAATTATACATATAATTAAAATTTTTATATCATAAACGTACAAACAAAAAAGCAAGGCATAGTACCTTGCTTTTTTATAATTAATAACCAAAGTGGTTACCGTTGTTAAAGTTTTCTGTTTCTGGAGTTACAATATCACGATGATCATCTGCTTGATATACACGCATATATTCGATATCTAATGTTGTTTTTTCATCAGAATATTCTTTAGTCAACAAATCTTTGAATACTGTTACACCTTTATGATAATATTGATTTGCTGTGTAGAATTTGTTATCGATAAGGAAATACATATATTGATTAGCAGTTGCAACATCAGGTACCGGATCATCACTAGCTTTTTCGGCATAATTGATTTGCTCGATAACAAATATTTCTTGTTCACATTCATTATTGTCAACGGTATCGCCATCACCATTTTTATCTACATAAACATTAGCAAATTTGCCATCAGCATTTCTATCAACATACAATGTATATTTGTAACTCGATCCGTTAACTTCCCACTTAAAGCCATATCTGCGCATGGTAGTAAGTATCTTTTGTGAGTTAGCGCTATACTGCATATCTTCAATGGATTTGGAAGACAGACCCGAAGTTGTGGTGTAATACGCTTTATACGTATTCCTATCTTTAAATGCAACAGCTTGTTCGTCAGCCCTAATTGTTTTATCTGCGGTAATACCAACAGTAGACAATGCGTATTCGGTTCGCTTATTTTTTTCCCAATCAATATAATGATATTTACCACCACTTACGCCTAAATCGTAATATTTATGCATATTAATTGGTAAATTGTAGTCATAAACGCCCACAAGACCACAATTAGAACCACTCACATTAGTATCACCTGTAAGGAAATTATAATAATTCTTTTTATTTGAAGTATCATAATAATTTTTATCATCAAAATTGGTGATATCCTGCATAAGTTCAATAATATCAATTTCGAAAAATGCATTTGGGTACTGATATTTACAAGTGGTTTCATACTTTGTTATATCAATAGCATTTCCACCGGTATAACCTTGATTAAGTTTATAAACTTTACCAAATAACGATTCAGTATAGGCGTTGTTGTTGCCACCGGTTGCATCACCCATCATCCACCAGCTTGGGAAAGCGTGACCATCCGAAGGTAATGATGCCATAAATTCAAAATAACCCTGTTTAACAAGTAACGATTTTTGAGATATAAGTTTAGCACCACTTACGAAAATATCGCTTGTAGAGTCATCATTTGTTGCATTTCCGTCATAATCAGAACTTGAGATATTGATAGTATCTTCAAAGCCATTTTTAACTTCTCCATTGCCATCAACAAGTTCGTCAGTTGGAACTTCAAGACCAATATAACCTAAAGCTTCATAATCATCTTTGTATGTTTGAACAGCGTCAGTCTTATACACACCGCGTCTCATAGAAAGTTTTCCTTCATCGAAAACATACAACTTAGAAATATCCTTCGCAAGCGCAGTCTCTAAGTTTAGGTATTTTGCTCTAAGATCCGTAGTAGCGTTTGGATGTTTCTCTAGATATTTTTCGTATTCGGATTCGGTTGTATTAGATGAATATTGCCAATTGTCCAAAAGCAAATCAGGGTCATCAAACTCATCACCCCAAGTATAGTAATAAATTGTACCATCGATTTCAACCGGCCATTTCTTTTCATCTAATAAAGTAGGCTCAACCGTATATATAGTTGATGTTGAAGCATCTGAATTGCTGATAAAGTCAATAACAGCTTGTTCAACAGCTGTAAAGTTTTCACCCTTAAGCCAAAGTACACCGTTTTGCTTATCATAGGTTATAGAATATTGATTAGATTTTAAATTATCATCAGCATAAAGCTCGCTATTAGAAATATTACCAACTATAATTTCAAGTTGACCGTCTGTTGAATCTACTATATCGTTTGAATGAACATATACAGCATCTTTTTCGAAATTATCATCAGTAAAAGTTTTTTGAGCACTTACAACTTTTATAATATCAACGCCCGAAACAGCCGCCTCAAGATATAGTTCTAATTTACGAGCTGCATCATAGTTATCGTTTTCACCGTAATAAATTTTAAGGTTACCAAGTTCTAAATTTCGCCAGAAACCATCTTGTATACCATTATAAGTATCAGAAATTGAACGAGTAAGAATTACAAGGTCACTAAGGTTAGTAACACCGTTGCCACTAACATCACCGTAAATATACTCAAAACCGTCTTTTTCCAAAAGATAATTTCTTAAAGCAACAACGTCAGCTGCGCCATAGCTATCACCTTTACCATCGCCATCAATATCAGCACATGGCATATTCTTAGCATTGCTCACAAGACGAGGTTTGCCATCAACACCTGCTTTGTACCATGTTGTACCATCAGCTATTGGTGTTACCTGTTCGCCATTTTCAAGATAATATGCATCATTACAATAACTATTAACTACATTTACATTTTCACCTAATATTAAGGCGTTATCATTGTCAGCAACGTAACAATTTTCGGCAGAACAATTTTCAATAGTACCATTACCTACACCAAAAATAGCAGTTTTGGCTGCAGAATTACGGATGTGTAGGTTCTTTACCGTACCACCATCAAGTACAGGTATTAACGCACCACTGTTTGGAGCAGTTGCGTTAAGCTCGTAAATAGTATGACCATTACCATCAAGTACACCTTTAAATGGAACATATTTATACATGTTATAACGATTAGTTTCTATCTTATTGCCATTTTCATCAAGAGCATATTGATTTGTATCGCTATCAAATTTATATTCAATTCGTTCAATATTACCCGTATGAATCCAGTTTAATGATGAAAGATTTATATCACAAATAAGCTTGTAATGAAGAGGTTGTGATATATTAATACCACCGGTTGAAATTGCATTTGCAAGTTCTAAAGCGTTATGAATGATATAAGGATCATTTGCGGTACCACTACCTACTAATTTGTAAAACTGACCATATGTTCCCTTTTCATGACCACCGCTATAGTTAAAGTTACCAGCGCCGCCAACCTGTTCGCAAATCATATCAGTCACTTGAACATAACCGCTAATATCACCTTTAGTAATACTGGGCATTGGTAAAGTTCTGTTATTTTCAACAGATTTAATACTCCAAATACCCCAGTTAAGAAGTGGGAAATCAGCATTAGAAAATTGATCTTTCTCTTCAATAACTTTTACGCCTGGTGCATTTGTATTATCCTCAAAATAACTAGATACATAATTATCATAGTTGGATTTTGCACTCACGCTATTAAGATTATTAACATATGCTTCAAGATATTCAGCAGATGGATTGTTGTTATCGGTGATTTGGTCAAGTGGTTTTGTTGTGTAACAGTTAACCATTGTAGCCAAACTAACTTCCAATGAACAAGCAAGAGGTTGCAAACCAATGGATACACAACCAATCATTTTTACTTTAGAAGCACTATTGGCAGCTGCAAAAATACCCGCAGTATGGTCATTAGTGTCATAAACCAATTCGGAACCAACACCATCATATACACAGTTAACGAAACTAAGTGAACCTGGTGAACCGTGAGCTGCTACAAGACCGCCTTTGGTGTAAGCACCAAAAGTTTTTTCCTGAGTAGTAGTATCTACATACGCAGATGAGCCACCTTTATGCATATATGTATTGCGTACAGCAATGTTATAGAAAGAAGCGTTTGTAGTTGTACAATTACCACCGTTTGATGTATCAAGACCAATAGATGCTGTGATTACACCTGCGTAACCCGATTGTTCATTACAAATATATGTTTTATCAAAATTAACATTTTTAATAACGGCATTATATTTAACAGCCGGTACAAAACCTGTACCCCACGCTAACCATGTTTTAACAACACCGGTAGCATAAGCATTAGAACTATAAAGACCGTGAATTGTAACGCCGTTACCATCAAACACACCAGTAAATGCTTGTTTTTCGTCAGCTAAACCATCGCCATCATTATCTGCTTTATAATCATTTGAATTAAATGCTTTTGTCCAGTTATTGGCTGATTTTTTTACTTCAACAAGGTCTTTCAGTGTTTGTAGTGTGCCACCTTGAATACTATTTAGGTAAATATCAGTAACATCTGGTGATACTTTATAATAAGCAGGTGTTCCATCGTCAAACTTACCACCATCAAGCACCATTTTGTAAAGCTGTTCAGCGGTTTTGATGATAAATGGATCCTTTTCAGTACCACTACCACTTTCAAATTTTTCAGCCGCTGTACCATCCCAAACAGGTTCACGTGTAACTTCTTTCCAACCTTCTGGTTTGATAGGTGATGGATAATCACCTGGAATAACATGCCAATAGCCTTCGCCGTTGTTAATGTTATCAGCCCAATTAAGATTGGTAAGGTTCTCTTTTGCAGCAAAGCTAAAACCATCGTCAGCATTAATTATACGAATAATGTGTGTACCATCAACAGCACCATCAACACCACCTATACTACCAACACAGTAGTTATTAACAGGTGTGGTTGCATTATAAAGACCACGTATCTGTGGAACTGCGCCAAAACCTATACTGTTAGTTACTGTACCTGACCAACCACCACGAACAAAAAAGTGTGGAGGTACAGTAGCGATAGAAGCTGTATAACTATTTCTATAATACAAATCATTATCTACAGCCAAGCATGTATCAATTTCCACTTTGGTATTAAATGACTGACCAACTATTTCACCAATACGACCGCCAAAGCCATAACCGTAGTTGCTTCTTGCTACAGAATATTTAATTTTTACAGATTCTGAAGATGAAGCTGCTTTTGTACTACCAAGAATAAAGCCAGCATTTCTTAAGTTTGTGTTTTCAGCAAAATCCTCATCGTTATAAATGTAAGAATTTCTAACAATGATATTTTTAATTTCGGTACCGCCACAAGCAATATGGAACAAACCTGCATACGCTACATCAACCATATAAAGGCCGTAAACCGTAGCGCCATTACCATCAAATTTTAAGGTAACTTCAGCGTTAGGTTGCCAAACTGTAGGTTTAGTTGCAGCATCAATATAAGCATTATAATGCGCATTTACATCATTTGATGAACTTAATGCTTTAACAGTAGCCGGTGTTGAAAGGTTATCCATATAAAATTCGGAAACGCCTTCAACTTTAAAATATTTTCCTGTTGTAGAGCCAGTATGTCTACCATAACAAACAGCTGCAAGTTCTGCAGCGTTTGTTATTTTATAAGGATTTTCTTGTGTACCATCGCCCGAAAGTTCGGTATCAAAGGTTACACCATCCCATTGCGATATACTGTTTAGCGCTTTTGTATTTATATTTACACCAACATTAGTAACAAAAAATGTACCAACAAATACCGCAAACGCAAGTATAAGACTTAATACTTTTTTCGTACTTTTGTTAATACGTGTTTTCATAAAACTTCTCCTTTCGGTGCAATGCACCAATTAAATATGAAAAGCCTATAATTCGGAAGTATGGGCGACAAAAGTCGCCCATCAGTATCATATCATTGATAGAATTAGCGATTAAAATAATTCAATCCGATTTCACCATCTTCTTCAGTAAAATCCTTGTTGCTTGTTACAATAATATCATCAAGATCCAAATTATAAATTTCTATTTCTGATTTTTCAAACATAATCTGATTCTCCTTTGCTAATATTATTGATTTATGCCATAACGCTCTTCAAGCATTTTAGCATAAAATACGAGTGACTTAACTGCTTCAAAACGAGTTTCATAATAGTCACATGGATTCATTCTGTTATTCTTTTCTGCCAATAAAGCAAATCCCTGCGCACTATATGTACCAAGATCAAAAGTACCTTCATTAGTAGTAGCGGTAACTGTAATACCAGTAGTAAGAGCATATATCGGTACATCTTTTAAGTAGTATTTATGATATCGACCATTAGATTCACTATTTATCATATCATTGGCAGTAACAGTCTCACCAATCTGGTTTCCGTGAACATCAGAGAATGTAATAACTACACCGTCACCATTTCCTAAATATTTACGGTAATCACTCAACGCAAATATAAATGAAATGTATGGGTTAGTTTTTAGTACAAGAGTTGTACTGTCAACACCGAATGTTTCAGTACTAACACCATAATCATCATATTTATTAATTTCATAACTATCATATGCATTTTGTATGTCTAAAGGTATTGATGTAGCTGGAGCAAAAGATGGATAATCACTGAAGTTACCTGCATACCAAATACCATCTGGATTTTCATTTGTGTTCCAATCGAGCACATCAGCAATTTCAATTGCTTTCGTGCCTTGTAAATCAGAAACGCTTAAATTATCTTTAAAGTTATACTTTGTTTTATTAGCTTCACTATAATTTGCCATTGCTGAACAATCTTGGTCAGTATAAACGTTTACAAAACATTTATTACCATCCAAAACTTTAAGGTAATAACCTGTTCCGGCAGTAAATGGCTTAACACCAAGTGAAATAACATTAGTAATTTGAGTTAGCGATGCACTACCATTACCACCAATAGAAACCAAGCCTTTTGTTGCATTAGGGTTAGGATTAATTATATTATTATCATAAATAATACAATTATTAATCTTAACACCATCGTTGTTGTTATAAATATAACCAAGTACTGCGCTAGCTCCAACACCTACGTCAGAGTTTGATTGTTCAATATGGTTGTTAGCAATAATAATATTTTCAAACATCATAATGTCAGGATCAGACTGCTTAGAAACCTTATTAACAATCGCAGCAACACCTGCACCAGAACCAGCCTTGATATAAGAATTTTTCAATGCAAAATTCTTAAAGCTTGATTCGTCTTCTGCCATTTCAAAAAGACCTGAATTTGAGTCAACATCATATAAACCATATATAGTTACGCCATTGCCATCGAAATGACCACTAAATGATTTATTTGCAGTTGAGTTATCCCAGCTTGATACCCAACCAAAACCACCATTTGCTTTAAAATAAGTTTCAACGTCAGTTACATTTGTCATAGTTGCAACTGTAGCGCCACCGTTTAGATAAAATGAATTTATTCCATCTGCTACCTTAAAGTAAGAACCTTGTGCATAAACACGTTTACCTAAAGCAATAGCAGCAAACTGATCAGCAGTTGCAATTATGTATGGATTAGCTTCGCTACCATCACCTGAGAGTGTTGTAGTTGTATCAGGAGTGCCAGAATAAATACTTACAGGATTTGTTTTATCAGAAAGTAAAATAGTTGGATATTTACCTTCAGCTCCGTATAACCAAACTTTTTCCCAATCAAGTAAAGGCATATTAGTGATTGCACTAACACCCATTGCATCATCAGCGCTAGAAAGCTTAGTGATTTCAGAGATTTCCTTGTTATAGTATACATTTGTTTCTGTAGTGTAACAATTAGAGAATAAATTGTTTTGTGAAGCCCAATAACTTGTGGTTTCAAAAATGTTACAATTAATTGCAATTATATTATTAAAACTACAATAACTTGGATCAATAACTTTTGCTGTGCCGTTCCAATTCCAAGGTTGAATTACACCAACCAAACGAGGAGTAGCACCATTATTATTATCAATAACATTATTGTAAACTAAGCAATTGTTTAATACAACTCTATCTAAAACATAAACTTTATTTGTGTCATCTATCGAATGTTGACAATAACCTGCAATAGCTCCACCTGCATTAGAAGTTGATTCGATATAACAGTTAGCGACGATAACATTTTCAATATTAGCTGAACCTCCACTTAAAGTTGTATCAGCAAAAACAGCGCCACAGTTTTTACCAGTGAAATATGAATTTTTAATGGTAAAGTTTTTAAAACTTGCAGTGCTTGTGTCAATTTTACCGAATACTGAACCTGAAGCACATCCAGCTTTTCCAGTACTTGGTTTTCCACTTTGTAAATAATAGAAACTACCAGCCGCTACACCATATATTGTAACGCCACTACCATCAAAATTACCCTTGAATATGCCATCGCTAAACCAAACTTTACCTAAATATGCATTCGCAAGGTTATCTTTTAAATAATTTGCATCCATATCATCCATCGTGATTTCAAAATCACTTACAGTATTCATATCGAATGCTTTAATACTAGGATCAACTTTGTAATATGTATTTGCTTCAGTGCCATAACGACAAATCTGTGCAAATTCTTCAGCGCTAGTGATTATATAAGGATTATCTTTACTACCATCGCCATTTCCATCAAAGTTGTCGTCGTACCAACCAATATATTTGCCATCAGATGTTTGATCCCATTTTTCTATAATAGTTGCAGTTGATGTTGAACCAGAAGGAGCTGATGTAGATAAAGCGGTAGCTGAAGCATCACTATAATTCATAAGTGCAGCAGCAACATTTATGTCCATATCGGTAACATTTTGCGCCTCACCGGTAACAACCTTTTCACAATACTCTGCTACCGAAATTTGCTCACTTGAGCCATAAATCTTTTGATTACCGGCTTTGTTAGTAGTTACAACACTTGCTAACCAATCAGTGTCTAAATCGTTAACCAAAAGATTTTTAATTGTAAACATTTTTGAATTACTTGGTAAACCATTATTAGCAAATGATGATGTTGTATAGGAATCAATAATTAAAGATTTTAAGCTGTTTGAAGTGTTGGCAACATAAAGTTTTGCCTCAGACTCGTAAGAAGGCAAGAAATGGAAATTAAGAGAGAAAGATCCATTATCATCATACTCTATGTTAGTGCCTAAAAGTCTCCATGAATAATCAGTAGTATCAGAAACACTTAATTTGTTTTTCTTTAATAATGATGGATATTCGTCACCATTTCCAGTAAACCAAATTGTATCATCAATTTCATCATTTTGATTAAGTGTGTCAATAATATCAGCAGCGTTATCGCCTTTAAAATCATCATTATCTAAAACACAAACATTGTAAGTATTGAAGTTAGCATCAGAGTTAGAAGAGCTGTTATAAGCTAACAAATCTGTTTTTGGTTGATCTGTATAAATGTTTTTGAAAACACCTGCAGAAATATTCGCTAAATTATATCCACCACTATAAGCATAGGACGTACCATTATAATTTAATGTCCATGGTGAAATACCGATAGCTACAACATTTTTGATTTTTGCTTCCTTTGTAACGCTTTGTGATGCCCAACCTGTACCTTGGTTACGAGAGAATAAACCGGAATATGATTTTTTAGTTTTTACACCATCGCCATCCGAATCTTCATAAGTATCGTTATTGAATGTGTTACCATAAATTAAGCAGTTATTTACCGAAGCATAAGCTCTGTTATTAAGTTTACCACCTAACGCACTTGCGCCGTATTCATCGGTAGCAGTACTCCAAAAATAGTTGTTAACAATACTAATGTTTTCAAACTCAATGCCAATAGAATAATCATTTGAATCAGAATTATTAAAGAGTGTTGAACCAACAACACCAGCAATTGCTGTATTCTTTTTGATGAATGAGTTTTTGATAGAAAAATTCTTAAAACTTGAAGCACCACCTACTACAGTAAATAATGCAGCAGCATGGCCAGAGTTAACTTCATAGTTAGCAAATAATCCGTAGATTTCTACACCATTACCATCAAAATGGCCTTTAAAATAAGATTTACTATCAAGCATTCCCCAATATACAGTTTTACCGCCATTTGTGAAATATTCGTATACCTCATCAGAAGAAGAAAGTGCCATAACCTCATTAACGGCAGACTGCATAACAAAAGCTTTTATACCATCTTTAACTTTGAAGTAATAGCCTTTGTCCGAAATGTATTCATCACCCGATGTAGTGCTTTTTAAAACACCTCTTGCCAATGCCATAAGCTGAAGAGGCAATTCAATTATGTATGGGTTAGATTCACTGTTTTCAGGATTGTTTGGATCAAGTAGTTGTACAGGTGTTGCTGTTGATGCAGAGCCTGATAATGTTAAGATTTCACCTTCAGTATTTGAAGTATCAACATCAGGAACTAACTGATATCCTTCCTTAACTTCTTTACATATCTCACATACTGCTTTGTCATATACAGTATAGCCAAGATCAGTAGATGCACTAATAATTGTAGCATCATCAGCTATAGCATATTTGTGTTGACAACCTACACTAAACACAGCGCTTTCGCTATTGTTTACAACATTCTCATAAATATCATCTGAAATAGCACTGTATGTAACGTTATTAAGATTGATATTAGCAGATTCTGTAATACCGCCATCCTTAAATGTGAAAACGAGATCGATAACTACAGTATTATAAGAAAAAGCGTTAAAATCTGAATCTTTAAAATCAAATAAAAAGACACCGCTTGAATGAGTGTACTGATAATCAAAGCCCTCTAAATCACAAGTTGCTTCAACGTTTTTAAACCAGTTGTTTGAATTTTCAATTTTAAAACTACCCGCAGCAATTCCATATTGCGAATAGAATGTTACGGTAGCAACAGCAGATTCATCACCCATCTGACATTGCGCACCCTCAACAGCATAACTTAGTACATCTTCAGCAGCATTAGCTGTTACTAAGCAACTCAAAACTGAAGATAAACAAATAGCTATTGTAAGTATAATGGATACTAATTTGCTATAAGACTTTTTAGTCATAATCATTAATCTCCTTTTAAAATTATTTATATTAAGCCATTAAAGACATTTTTTTCAATTTAAAAAACCGCAAATTCTCTACTATATAGTAGAGGTTATTGTATAAAATACAATAAAAAATTTAAAAATTAATTATAAAATCATCTTTTATAAGTTGTTCTTGCAGTTTTGAAATATTTACAGCATCGACCGATATGTCATCTTTTAAACACATCGCTGCTGCTGTACCCGCAACCTGACCTGTGAGGGCACATTGTGGAATAACACGAGTAATTTGCCAACCTTCGCCATCAGCTGAAATAATTCTACCAGCGGCTAAGATATTAGGAAATTCTTTGTTGTATAGTGTGCTGTATGGTAATTGATAGCGTGTGTTTGATTTTCTAAAATCACTAAAACAACCTACGCTGTCGGGGATGTCATTTATACCATCCTCAGTACCATAAAAAGTTTTTTCACCAACAATATGACGAATCATTCTAAATTGAGGCATTGTTGGTATACTAGAAAGTTCGAAATTTTCTCTACCGTAAGATTTTACCATCTCAAGAGTAAGTTTTTTACCTTTTTGAATAAAATCATTAACAGAATCTGATGTTGTGCCTGATGTATCTTTGATTCCTCCATTTTCAGAAGCATCAAATCCTTTTCCGCCGGCCCAATACCACTTACGAAATTCATATAAATCTTTTTCACTATCGTAATTTTCAAGTTCTTCTTTCGAAAATCCATGCGAAACATATACAAGTTTGTTTTCGCCCACTACTGTAGGCATTCCCGCGCGATGACAAACAGATGCATCGCCAGTTGCATCAATAACAAATTTTGCAGGATAAAATTCCTTACCGCTAACAGTTTCAGTAATAATACCAAGACAACGTTTTTCATCCATTACTGGATAAACAGCATAAGTATCAAAACGTAAATCAACACCATTTTCATGAACATATTCATCAAGTGCCAATGAAAAAATCATCGGTGAGTAAAATGTTGAATAACGATGAGATGAACGTATGTTTTTGCTGTTTCCACCCCAGTTTTCGTGCATATTATCAAAGCCATATTTAATAGAAAGTTTTATAAGCTCCTCACCTATACCATAAACCATTTGTTTACCTTTGCCGTCACATAATGGCTCATACCAAGATATAAGACCTACTGTAGCAAGACCGCCAAGATTTACCTGCTTTTCCATAAGCAAAGTTTTAGCGCCCTTTCTCGCAGCAGCAACAGCCGCAGCAATACCAGCCACACCGCCGCCTACAACTATTACATCGTAGCTATCTCTTTCTATAACTTGTCTGTTATCTTCAAAAAACATTGTTAAGCTCCTAAGGAATTAATAAATTAAAAAGCATTACTTCCACCCTGCAAAAATGCAGGGTGGAAAAATATTTTATTGTTTCAATAAATCGTTGTCAGCTTCTGCGCTTGTGATTACTGCAATATCATCAGGTAATTGATACAAACGAACATAGTCAACATAAGTATTAAGTGGAGCTGATTCAGTTGTTATAACTGCATCTGCGCCCTTTTCTCCCATACGAGAAGGTGGATATACATATTGGTCAAGGAATAAATAATGCCACAAATTATAACCAATGCCGTTGTTGTTATTTGTAGGATCAATACCATCGATATAGTCAAACGCAATATCAAGTGGCCACTCACAGTACCAATTATTATCAATACCAAATTTTACAGAATTGCCTTCATAAAGCATTTGGTAAATGTGATAATCTTTGTAAAGTGTTTCGGTTTCTTCATCGCTAAAGTTGAAAGTACTTATATTATCAGGGTAACCCCATGAGAAAGAACTATAACGACCACCAGAAGATCTTGTGTTACGTAAGAATTTGTATGAATCAGTTAGATCAACACCATTCAAACCAAATACTCTATATTGACCGGTTTTATTACCATCTTCATCAATAATTTCAACTTGTTCATTAGATTTATACCACTTGTGCATATTAGCAGCAGCGTGAGTACCTTTACCAAAGAACTCAAAGATATCGGTTTCAAGATCAAAATAACGCTCTTTATACTGCTCATAATTTGGAACATACTTTTCAAGTGGCGAATCGTTTGTCATAAGCCAAAGTGCTGGGAAAGAACCTTGACCAAAGTCAAAACGAACTTTCATTTCAAGATAACCATTTTTGAAGATCATATCACCGATACTGTTACAAGAACCGTGAGAACCCCAACCAACTTGACCATCGGTTGGATCAAAATATCTGTCACTTGTTAATCTGATTCTACCACCTTCAACATATTGGAAATGTGGATCATTGTGAACCATAACTAAGTCGGAATATATTGTTCTATCACGTTGTGTCCATTTACTGTTATCATAAAGTTCTTCACCGTCAAATTCATCGCCCCAAACGTAAACATAATCTTTACCTAAAACGCTTACATCTGTTACAAAATCTTCTTGAGTACCGGTAAGTACAGCAACCTTACCCTCTTCACGATCAACAGTTCTGAACCAGTCAACAGCTTTTTCAACCATGGTGTCATGGCCGCCTTCAAAAAACAAATTGCCGTTTTCAAGTTTTGTAACTGCAAATTCAGTTTGTTTTAATTTTGAAGTTTTTAAAACTGTATCACCAACAAGAATCAACGGACTACTAGCAGATAATGTTAAATCCGTATCTTTTTTAACCTCAAGAATTACATTGTCATTATCTTTAAAGAATGTAGCAAGCTTGTCAGCTAAAACCTTGTTTGCAGCATTAGTTGAATCATATACGATTGTAAAACCATCTGGACCTTGCCAATCAACATTTTCACTTTCAAATTCAGGAGTGAAAACTTCGACATACTTTTCGTTTTTAGTAAGATTAAGCTCAGGGATTTTACGCCAAACTGTCATGGGTTTTGTTTCATCAACATCTGGCAACACATCGGGATAAAAATCATCAGAATCATCATCTTCTTCATCAAAATCAGAAGCATTTTCTTGAATAACGCTATCACCAATGATAATGTTATTATTTTTATCCTCATCAGAATCGTCATCTTTTTGAACAACAACAACTTTTTTCTTTATGATTTTCTTTTTCTTCTTTTTAGTTTTTTCAGCACAACCAACGGTTGTAAGCAACATTACAATTGCTAATAATAAGCAAATTATAGATTTTAAAGAAAATTTAAAATTCATCATATTATCCCCCTTTCAATTAGCGTTCAATAACTTCAGTAATTCTTCTTTTAGACGTTACTAAAATAGTAGCGCAAGAAATAATTACCACAAGAAGAGCTTTTGTGTTAAAACTATCACTTGTTCCAGGTGAAACACCTGAATCATCAGAATTGATAATGTTATCATTATTATCATTGTCATTATCAAATACATCATCGCTGTCATCAGCAAAAATGATGTCATCGAAATCTTTGTCTTCACCCTTGTTCGAATTGTTGTTTGTATTCAACATATCATCAACCGGGAATTCAAGTTCATCTAAATATTTAACTAATGAATCGTAACCTACATCATCACCGATTGCAGAGAAAATTATATCATCGAAATACAAGCTTGAATTACCGCCTGCACGTAAAGAAACCCAAGGTGTACGCGCTGTGAATTCATAACTGTATTGAGTCCATTCTCCAACAGTAAGACCCTTAACAGTGAACATTTCCTCTTCACCTGAATTTGATTTGTTGTATTCAGGATAATTATTATGAACTAACTTAACTACGGTATCAGGATTGTTAACGTTGTCGGTAGCAATCCAGAACATAACTTTATATTTCTGACCGATTTTTAGCATATCGGTATAGTTAATCAACGCATCTGAATAATCAATAGTTGTATCTAAAAGATGCAATGACTTAGCACCATTACGAACGTAAGAGTTTTTATAACCACCCTTAACGCCTGGCTTGTTGAGTCGCCAATTTTCAACATTATAGTCGAATATTGTATCACTATAGCTTTCAAAATTCTGAACTATACCAGTTGGTTCCCAACCTGCAAAAAGTTGTAAATCACGTGGTGGGAAGTAATCAAGTGGATATTCAATACTACAGTCATCAAATACATACCAGCCTGTAAATGTGTAACCTTCGCGAGAAACTGTTGGCAACTCAATTGGTGAGTACATTCTACCAATCATATCTTCAATAACAACTTCATTTGTATCAGTCATGAATGATACTGTTACATATGGAGCTGCAAACTCTCTATCAGAAAGTTCAGTAACTTCTTCAAGTGTATGATGTTTAGCAAAAATTTGCTGTACTGGCGTACCATCTTCGATTACCATCCAAGTGTTTTCCCAGTCAAGCGCATTCATAGCTTCTTTTGCAGCTTCGCCAACACGATCAGCTGGATTTGCAATCTTAGTACCTTGGTTTTTCAATGAGTATTTAGAGAAGTAATATCCATCAATAACTGTTGTTGGCATTCTACCTTCACTACGCCAGTTAGCATTTGCCCAACCACCATATGCACGGTCACAAGTTTGTGGTAAAGATACACATCTGTAGTAATAAGCACCGTTAGCAGTATCCTGGCCGGCAATACCACCAGTATGTTCTATATATAAACCTTTAAGCGAACCTGTGAATATACAGTCATATAATCTATATGGCTCATCGCCATAACCGATAAGACCACCAGCATAAGTACCAGAAATGTAGCAAGTATGGTCAACAAGACAGTTTTCAACAATTGGCATTTGATCCCAAATGTGTGGCTGTTTTGTGATTTTTTTACATTCATCGTTACTGTCGGAAAGTTCATCTTTGTATGATGTATCCCATCTTACCATTGAACCTATCAAAGCACCTGCTGAATCACTAAACCATTTACCAGCTGCGCTGTCACTGTAGTAATTAAGTGAACCAGCAACATAAGCATTTGAAATAGCGACATTTTTAATATGAGCTGTCTGTCCAACTGTTGGGAACAAGCCTATATATGCGCCTGTGCTATTATCAACATCACATGCTGAACGATCATAGAAAAGACCATAAACAATGTGACCATCACCATCAAATGAACCGTTGTTTCTGAATAGACCCCAACTAGAACTTCTGTTTGTAAACCATTCGTTACAACCAACTTTAACATCCCAGTATGCGCTATCGATATCGTTTAGATAAATATCTTCAATAAGTTTATAGTGTTTACCAATTGCATGGTTTGTTACACAACGAGCAAGTTGCTCACCTGTTGCGATGAGATATGGATTTTCTTCGCTACCATCACCACCAGCATAACCAGAAGCAACGCTACCAGACCATACATCACCTACGATACCATTGCTAGTATCGATTAAACCATTAAGCATTGGATAACCATCAGGTCCAATTGCCCAAATTTTTTCAAAATCAAGTGTAGACATATTAGTAGCAGCTGCATCGCCCTTCATACCTTCAAGAGCAAGAACTGTTACGCCATCAAACTCAACCTCAATGTTTGTATAAACGTTTTTAAATTGTGCGCCATTTGCCTTTGTAACAGGGGCAGCATTGATAGAAATGCTGTTTTTAATGCTAACACCACTAGATGCAACACCAACAAAACCGCCAGCTTTTGTAATTGAATTGTTAATTCTAACAATTGACTCGCCTGTTTTACCAATAATACCACCCATAGCAGCATCACCAGTGCTTTCAAGAACAACACTGTCAGCAACAGTAATACCTTGCAATGAGATTGGTTTAGCAGAAGCATCAATAACTCTACCGATTACTGCACCAATTGAAGAAGCAGCGCCACCACAAATATAAGAATCTGCAATAGTAAGGTTTGTTATTGTAGCAGAATCTGCAACAGGAATAAGACCTGCGCTTACACCTGAATCAATATCACTAAAGAAAATACCAGAAATGGTATAACCATTACCATCAAGGTTGCCCTTGAAATTATCAACATCTTTTGATGTAAACCATTCCAATGCATTTTCGGTCCAATTTTCATCAGATGTATCATTAATCATAATATCTGCCGTAAGTTTGTAGTACAAACCTGCATTAGTGCTTTCAAGCATGAGAGCTAAATATTCAGGAGAAGATACTACATAAGGATTACCCTTTGAACCATCACCAGCTGGGAATTCTTTAGCTATCTCGCCTGTCCAAGGAAGACCTGAAGAATATTCCTTAATGTTAACAATTCTTGGAGTTGGATACTCACCATCGTTTGTAATCCAGTTTTGTACCCAATCGAGCTTTGGCATTGTTTCAGCTGCCTTATCGCCTATTATATCTTTTTTATCAATTTTTGTAATTGTAGTGTAGTTAACAGTAGCGCCATCATCAATTGTAATAGCACAGTCTGTATAAACATCTGTAAATTTAGAATTGTCATACAAATGCCAACCGCCACCAGCAGTATAAGGAGGTGTATCAATTGCTACTACATCCTTAAATGCAGAACTGCCAGAACCAGCCGCAGCTACAAGACCAGCTTTATATTCCTCTGGAATTCCGCTACCATTTACAGCAACGTTACCATATACTAATGTATCTCTGATAACTATACCATTACTATACAAGTTACCTGCGATTATACCAACACGACCATAACTTGCACTAGCGTTTTGTGAACAGAAATAGTTGTTTGCAACTACACAACTTCTTACACTAAGAGTACCAAACAATGATCCATCAGCATACCATTTACCACGACCTAAAAGACCACCAATAGCTAAACTGTCATGATCACCAACGCTGGTTTTGAAATAAGAGTTCATTAATGTAACGTTTTTGATTGAAGTTTTTGCATCAACAAATGGGAACAAACCTACAACAGTGTTATTCGAACTATAAACACCGTAAATTACAGCTCCATTACCATTAAATGTACCATTAAATATGTTTTCACCTAACCACTGATTAGCAGTGTTTTGTTCAAACCATTCTTTTACTTCTTGAGCACTTTCAAGATTTGCAACAGCTTCTCCGCCATTGATATAGAAATAGTTAAGACCATCTCTAACCTTGAATGTAAGTGCTGTAGTATCAAGAATATTATTATTAATTGTGTATTTGCTAATATCAAAATTCTCGGATGTTGGCTTGTTTGCGTCATACTTGAGCGCACCTGCAGCTACAGCAGCAAGTTGCTCAGCGCTATGAATAATAAATGGATTTGCGGAAGAACCATCACCTTCGTTGTTCATCCAGAAGTAATTTGCAAGAGTTCCATCCCACTCATCATAAGATAACATTTGTGGAATTATTACATCTGAATCAGCATACGCAGAACTTACAGGCGCATCAATAGCAGCATCCATAGGATACTTTTTACCACATTGTGAACATGATTTATGAGCTATGTTACCTGCATTTTCGTATGAAGCATCTACAGCAGGAACATCAGTGAAATTATGACCGTATGCACATGGGAATCTATAATCGCAAACTGAACAATTGTTACCTATATAGGTATGTGGAATTATTTCTTCTGCATTAACAACAATATCATCACAGCAAACGTCTTTTTCATTTTCGTGACCATCAACACCTACAGAATCTGCAGTAATTTCATGGAAAATACGAAGTTGTGGATATGTTTTTGTATTAAAGAACCATATTGTTTCATCAAGATTTTTGATGTTTTCTTTTGCTACAGCACCCTGAACCTGTTCTTTTGTAACTTGTGTGATTGTTGAATAATCAGCAGGTGCACCAGCAGCAGTTGTAACAGCACCATCTGTATATACATTGGTAAACTTAGAGTTATCACGTAAATGCCAACCGCCACCAGCAGTATATGGATTGGTACCAATTGCAATTATATTTTTGAAAGAGCTGTTACCGCCACTTGCATAACATACAAGAGCAGGTGCATAATTTTTAGTACTACTACCATTGATAACTTCGTTATCATAAATGCCACAATTATTTATAGCAACAGAGTTACTGAATACATTACCAACAACAGCACCAGCGCGTCCATAGTCAGCATCTGAAGACTGTGAATGAATATAGTTGTTTGCAACAATACAATTTTCAATTTCAATTGTGCCAAATTGTGAGCTATCTGACTTCCAAGCAGAGTAACCTACTATACCACCTACAGAATAGTAGTTAACCTGATTTTCTGGAGTTATTAAATAACTGTTTTTGATAGAAATGTTTTTAATTGATGCTTTTCCACTAACTTTTGGGAAAAGACCAGCTTGTGCGTTGTTAGAATAAACACCATAAATAGTTACGCCATTACCATCAAAACAGCCGCTAAACTCGCCAGTTGATGTCCAGTTATTTACTGTGTTTGAAGTAAGATAAGTCTTAACCTCTTCAAGGTCAGTCATCTTAGCAAGATCTTCGCCACCGTTAATATATAAGGAATGCAATCCATCTGATACCTTGAAGAAATATTTATTACCTAAGCTATCAACGCTTGAAACCTTACCGAGAGCAACTGCTGCAAACTCATCAGCGCTTGTAATAATAAATGGATTATCGCTTGTACCTGAACCAATTAAATCAGTATCAACATTACCTGTATATGTACTTGTTGCTACAAGCATAGGAATTATGAGGTCAGATTCGAGAACCATAACGCCATCTATAAATGTTTTTTCACATACAGAGCAATAGTCGTGAGCTTTTTTACCATTTTCAGTTTTCGTTGCTGGTATCTCATCAAATGAAGTCAATGTGTGACCATTAATACATGGATCAACATAACCACAACCTGAGCAAATGCCGGTAACGAATGTGTGAATAGTAGCGTTTGATTCAAGACCACAACCACAAGATTCGCTATGAGTACCATTTCCGTTATCAACAATAGAGAAATCATGGAATTCTCTAAGTACTGGGTATGTTGTTTTGTTAAAGAACCATACAGACTTATCGAGTCCATTAAGATTTGTTAATGCTGCTGCACCTTTTGCTGCATCAGCATTAGCAAGTGTTCTAACATTTGTAAGTATTACGCCACCATAATATTCATTAGTACCAGTTGTATAACAATTATAGTAAAAGTCATCACTTGCCATCCAATAACTACCATTATTACCTATTTCACAACCAATTGCTATTGTGTTAGAAACATTAAAATTTTCAGGGTCTCTTACTTTGGTACCGCTTCCGTTATCGTGATACGCTTCCAATGTACCAAAAAGACGAGGGGCAACAGAAGATCCTTTGTTGAAAACTACGTTATCATAAACTAAGCAGTTATTAACCTTAGCTTTACTAGCAGTATTTATAGAAGAATCAAAACTTAAGTATCCACCTAAAACACCACCTATGCGATCGCTACGGGTAGATTCGATGTAACAATTAGCAACAACTACATTTTCGATTATTACAGAACCATCATTAAGTACTGTCTCACCAAAAATCGCACCTGAACTTTCACCAGTGAAATAAGAGTTTTTGATAGAAAAATTCTTAAATGTTGCAGTACTTGCATCTATTTTGCTAAATATGCCACCATAAGAACAACCAGCTTTAGAACCTGTTTCAAAGGCTGTCTGGTTATAATATGCCTTACCTGAATATAAACCATAGATAGTAACGCCACTACCATCAAAATTACCTGCAAAGCAACCACTGTAATTAGGGTGCCATACTTTACCAAGTACTTTATCGGCAACCAATTCCTTAACAGCATCAGCAGAAATATTGTCTACTGTAAGATCAACACCACTTACAGTATTCATATCAAACGCTTTGATATTTTCATCAACTTTATAATAAGTATTTGCAGGAATTACTGCGCTACAAACCCAAGCAAATTCCTCTGCACTAGTGATAATATAAGGATTATCCTTACTGCCATCACCTTTTCCATCAAAGTTGCTGTCGTACCAATCGCCTGTAACGCCATCTGATACTTTGTCCCATTTTTCGACAATAGTACCACCACATGGCGTTGCACTAGCAGTAGCAACGACACCGGTGAAAAGCGATACTGCTAATATAGCAAAAACTGTTATAAAAGCAACTAAAGCTTTACCCTTTCTTATAATAGATTTCATTCTCCATCCATCCTTTACAAATTGAATGCAAATTTAAAAATTGAATAAATCAATTTAAATTACCTTGTTTTTTCAAACCAATTACGTGCTGCATTAACAGGTTTAGTACTATCAATTAAATAATCTTTCCATTCAGGAGTTACAGACTCCCATGTGGTTTGCATAAACCCAAGCAACCGTTCGTTTGAAATATTTTCTTTACAATATTTAACAAGCAGTTCAAAATTTTCTTTATAGTATTCCATACTGCCTGTAGGCAACTGGTCAAAACCAGCAGCTTCAAGTATATCAATAGGTCTTACTCTAATTTCGTTTTCAGGAGAAAGGCCTTCTTTTCCAAATTCATTAAAATAATACCAAACACATTGGACAATAGTCTTAGGGCATTTTTCAACAAATTCTTGCGGATTATGACGTGCATAATCAGACCACATCATTGTTCGTGCGCCGTTTGCCCTTACACATTCATCAAAGAATTTTAGGTCATGCCACCATAAATCATTTTGACGAATAACTACAAAATTATAGTTTGATTGATTTTCGTAAACCTCTTCATCAAAACCAATGTGAAGATATTTAGCATCAAAAAGTTTACACACCTCATCTATTATGTCTTTACAAACATTATAATAAGTAGGCGTTGAAACCATTTGAGAATAAATCCCAAGCCACGCATCGTGACAAGTTGAAAAATTAAGTTTGGGTATAACAGATATACCCATATCATTCAAACGCTTAATCTCACATCTAATTTCATCATGAGTCCAAGCTCCATTACATGAAATTTCAGGATGCGATTCATATTGCAACGCATCAGCGACATCTAAAATTATTGTGTTTATACCATTATTTTTAATATGTATAAGATATTCATCCCATACAGTACGATCAAATCGTATATCGGGTGAAGCGGGCGATTTCCAAAGTTTGTTTTCGTTTTGTCCTTTAAAATTGCCTTCTTCAAACCAAAGATTTGTTCCAAAATGTACTAATGTACTCCAAATTTTATCATTCATATAATACTAAATATAAAGAGTTGCATAGAGAGCTTCATCCAAAAAATTGGATGAAGTTCTCTATATATTTTTTACAAATTACCTGCTTTTAATTTTTTTGATTGATACGAACATTGCAAATCCAATTAAAATTAGTGCAAATACAATCGCAATGCTTTCACCGGTAGCTGGAGCCTTGTCACTTGTGTCACCGTTTGTAGATGATTCAGTCTTTGGAGTTTCTTCATCACTAACAGTATCTTCTTTTTCAGTCTCTTCTTCAGCTACATCATCTTTAACAGCTTCATCCTTAACAGTCTCATCTGTAACTGTTTCGTCTTTAGCTTCTTCCTTAACTTCTTCCTTAACGAGCTTAGCAATTACGAGTTCTTCTGCTGTTACTTCGGTCTTACCTTCTGCATCAGCATAAAGCTTACCGCATTCGCATACGTAGTGAGCCTTTGTACCTTCTTTGTCGTAAGTAGCTGCTACTTCGTCAACCTTGGTAAGTTCGTGGCCCTTAGCTTCTACATAAATCTCAATATTAACTGCTTCAGCTGCTTCAATAACAAGTGAAAGGTAAACTTCACTCCAAATTGAATCGTAAATTGGCATCCAATATTCATTCCATGCATCATAGTCGATCAATGCTTCAAATTCGCCCAACGCTGCGAAGTATTCATCCCATTCTTCTGGAGTTGCATCTTCGCCCGGTTCAGCTGGTTGCTCAAGACCTTGTTCAGCAAGGAATTCTGCCCATGCTGTTTCATAAGCTTCGAATTCATCTTGGTTTGCTAATGTACCTGCACCATCTTCTGCCCAGAATGCATCCCAGTCAATTTCAAGTGCTGTTGTTTCATCGCCAATATTTAATAAGTAGCAATCTCTACAGTAGCTGTATGCTACGTTACCTGCATCATCACAGGTTGCATCTATTGCTTCAACTTCTACCCATGTATGAACATCAAGATCTACATCAAGATATACATCTTCTTCTGCGATATAATCTTCACAATAAATGTCAGCGCCAGGTGCAAAATAACCATTACAGTTAGCACACCATAAGTGAGCTATATTACCTGATGAAGAACAGTTAGGAACGATTTCACTATATTCATATAAATCATGGCCTGTTTTTTCATCTTCAACTGTTTTTCTGTCTGTTTCTTCGAAGCATACTTCACAGATTGTGTATTCTTCGTGTGATCCATCTTGTGTACAAGACTGTACTACTGTTGAGTAGTCTGTCATCCACATAGAATCTGTATGACCAAGAGCTTCGCCATCTTGATAGAGACCATCTTCCATGTCTTCGCTGCTAAGACCACAGTCATTACATACATCATAGTACCATGCTGCTTCTGTACATGTTGCTGGGGTCTTTTCTACTGATTCAACGTTTTCATGTTCGCATTCGCCGCCACAAGTTACGCAAATGCCATCAGCATTTGACCAATCGTGAGCTAAGAGGTCTTTTGTTGTTGTTTTTCTTGATGTTTCTTTACCACATACTGTACAGTATGTTGCTTCATCGTAAGAACCTGCTTCTGCGCAAGTTGAATCTGTTTCGTTTTCAACAACTACTTCTCCTGCAAGGTGGTTGTCGCCACATGACCAGCCACATTTGCTACATGCATATTCATCGTTGAATGTATGTTTTTCAACACCTGCTGTTTCTACACCGCAAACATTACATTTGCCTGAACAGCCTTCAGCGCCTTCTTCTACGTAAACGCCTTTACAAGTTTCTTCATTGAAATCAACACCACAACCTTCGCGAGCGCATACATTGCAATGTTTGTCTTCGTACTGTTTATATATGATACCATTTTCATCTTCAGCTGCTATATGCTCAAGAGCTGGGATTACTTTCCATGTTGCAAGATCTTCTGTAATTGCTACTGCGCCTTCTGAATCTTCTGATACATAGTCGCAACGTGAGCAATCATAGTATGGCTTAACACCTGCTACACCGCATTTTGCTGCTGTGCCTGGTACTTCTACCATAGCGTGACCAAGAGCTTCGCCATCTTGATAGAGACCATCTTCTATGTTTTCGCTGCTAAGACCACAATCTTTACATACATCGTAGTACCAAGCTGCTTCTGTACATGTTGCTTCTGTCTTTACTTTTGATTCAAAATTCTCGTGTGCACATGTTGCGCCACATACTGAGCACTCGCCGTCATTATCACCCCAAACGTGTGATGTACCTAAAGTTTTTAAACCACAAGAACAAGCTTCACTATGTGTACCGTCAAGGTTATCTACTGCATTAAGTTCACTATCGTGTAATGTACGAAGTGTAGGTAAACCATTAGTAGCAAACCAAATTTTTTCCCATTCAAGAACATCTGCAGTTTCAATTGCCTTAATGCCTTGTAAATCAGAAACACTTAAATTATCTTTAAAGTTAAATGTTTCTTTGTTCTTATCACTATAATTATTCATTGCTGAACAATCTTGGTCAGTATAAACGTTTACAAAACATCTATTAGCATCCAAAACTCTAAGGTAATAACCTGCGCCAGCAGTAAATGGCTTTACACCAAGAGAAATAACGTTAGTAATTTGTGTTAATGAGGCGTTACCATTACCGCCAATAGAAACCAAACCTCGTGTTGCATTTTGATTTGGATTAACAATGTTATTATCGTAAATGATACAGTTGTTAATCTTAACACCATCATTATTGTTGTAAATATATCCAAGAATTGGACTAGCGCCAACGTTTGAAGAAGTATTGGTTTGTTCGATATGGTTGTTAGCAACAACAATATTTTCAAATGTCATAATATCAGGATCAGACTGTTTTGAAACTTTACCAACAATTGCTGCAACGCCGGCACCTGAACCAACCTTGATATAAGAATTCTTTAATGCAAAATTCTTAAAGCTTGATTCATCCTCTGCCATTTCAAAAAGACCTGAATTTGAGCCAACATCATACAAACCATAAATTGTAACACCATTGCCATCAAAATGACCACTAAAAGATTTATTAGCAGTAGCATTATCCCAGCTTGATACCCAATCGTAACCGCCATTTGCTACAAAATATGCTTCAACATCAGCTACATTTGTCATAGCAGCAACTGTAGCGCCACCATTGATATAAAATGCGTCAATGTTGTTATCAACCTTGAAGTATGAGCCCTGATCATAAGTGCGCTTACCAAGTGCAATAGCTGCAAACTGGTCAGCGGTTGCAATAATGTATGGTGAATCTTTACTACCATCGCCAGCGAGTGTTGTAGTTGTGTCAGGAGTACCTGAGTAAACGCTAACTTTTTCGCCGCACTTTGGCTCATAACCACAAACTACGCATTTACCATCTTCATCAGCATTGTGTGCCTCAGTTGCAGTTAAAGAACAATCTGAACATGATGTAATATGTGTCAAATTATCTTTTTTGTTAGTTGATAATGTGTGGAACACTGCAGGTTCTGGATATGTAGTATCATTAAAGAACCAGTCATTAGCGCTAAGATTAGCCATAGCGGTTTTAGCTGCCATACCCTTAGCAAGATTAACACTTGAAATTGCTGTGATACCATTTGAGTTATCACTAGAATGGAGTAATTTTCCATCCCAATATGTATTAGATACTACACTTGCATTCTGTCTGATCTTAGGAACAACGTCAATACCAATACAATTTGTAACACTGCCTTGAGTGTTGTTAGAAGTTCTAACATAATATTGGAAAGGTAATGCCTGTGGATTTGCATTGTACCATAATACGTTATCAGCTGCTATACAGTTGCTGATGTTAATTGTTGAATTAGCACCATGACCAACAATTTCACCATGGATACCACCAAGTGAATATGAGTAGTTGTTGATAGCCATACAGTTTCTGATATTGATGATACCAGCATCATTACCAAAACCACCGGTAGCAATGATAAAACCAGAATAGTCGTAACCTTGACCTTCATTAACTGTGCGAACAACGTATGAATTCTTAACTGCTATATTTTCAATATCGGTCAAGCCAACAGCTGCTGGGAATAGACCAGGATATCTAGCATCAACTGTATAAAGACCATAGACTACAGCGCCATTACCATCAAACTTTAATTCAAGTGTTGTGTTAGGCTGCCATACTGTTGGAGTAGTTGCCATTGAGCTATAGTAATTTTTTACATCAGTAGGAGTCGCAAGAGCTTTTACTGTTGCAGGTGAAGAAACATTATCTAAATAAAATTCATCAACGCCCTCTACCTTAAAATAAGCGCCAGTTTTTGAACCCGTTGCTTTACCATAACATACTGCAGCAAATTCTGCAGCGTTTGTGATAAGATAAGGATTGTTCTTTTCGCCACCACCCGAAAGCTCGCTGTCGAAGGTTGCACCATCCCATTGGCTAATAGTTGCTGCACTAGCAGTAACCATCGTACCTGTGAATAACGAAACAGCTAATACTGTCAACGCTAAAACATAGGCTAACGATCTTTTAACCATTTTGAATTGTTTTTTCATTTTCATCCATCCTTTGTAATAAGAATTTTGATGTGCATCGCATGTAAATATTAATTTAAACATATACGCAATATATGTTTTTGGCGTATAATAACTCATACTTACACTTGTACAACGATAGTATACTATATTGCAAGCCAAAAAAAAAGACTTAAAATGCAAATTTTTTGACAAAAAACACAACTTTATTATCGATAAAAAAATTTGTTACTTTTATACAAAAAAGCATATTTTTTATAGTTGTATTTTAACAATTGTATTAATTTTCCACTTTTTTTATAATAATATAATCAAAAATGGATAATATACAAAAATTGTTTTGTCTAAAAATTATTCAATCCTAAAAATATTTTATACAAAAAAATTGACTTTTAAATTATTATATGATATGCTAAATATGGTGATGAAAATGAATTATAGCGTTGTTTTCCCAACAATTCTTGATTGTGGGTATTTTAAGCTTGATGGAAATGAAAAAGTTTTTTCGCCTGAGCGCATTGTTAAAGACTATGAAATCGACTTTAACTTATCAGGCAATAGAACTATGATTTTAGATGGAAAAAAATATGTATTAGAGCCTAATTCTATTGTTTTTCGTAAGCCTGGACAGCGTTTGCAAAGCACTTTAAATTTTAATATGTATATGCTAACGCTGCAATTAGAAGGACATAAAACACCACAAAAAAATATTAGACATGCCGATAATTTAGAAATACAAAGCACAACAAAGAATGATTTCTTTAGTTCCCTACCCGTTTGCTTTGTTCCAATGCACTATAACGAGATTGTAAATGACTATATAAAAATTATTAAAAATTATTCTATTCCTGAACAGAAAAAAAAGAGTGAAGCTATATTAGAGCATTTGCTGTATTTACTTTTTGCTGATGCCGTTAGTGAAAAAATCGGAAAAAGTGTTATCGACTCGACTGTAGTTGAAAAAGCAATTACCTATATGGAATCTAACTATCAAAATACTAATTTGAAACTAAATGATATCGCACTTTCAGTGAACATTAGTGATAGTTATTTAATAAGACTATTTAAAACCGAAACTGGTTTTACACCAAAAGATTATTTGAATTCAATAAGAATGAGACAAGCAAAATGGTACATTACATATACAAGTGATCCAATATACACAATATCCTATCAATGTGGATTTGAAAACCCACAATACTTTATTTCAAAATTCAAATCAATATACGGTGAAACACCTCAAGCATATCGCAAAAAAATTATCAATAAAAAAAATTAAAAAGCAAGGCATTTTGCCTTGCTTTTTATTTAATCATTTCTTTATTTTTCATCCAACGCGCAATATAAACTGCCGGTGTATCAAGTAAACTTGTAAAAACGTATATTACATAACTTGATACCATAATAGAAATAAAAGTTTTTAATTCATAGATGCCATAGAACGCTATTCCATTAAAAATAATTGTGTTTATAATCTGCGAAATCATGGTAGAACCGTTATTTCTTAACCATAAAAATCTTTTGCTGTTACCTGATTTTATAGTTGTTATATTCCACCATTTGTGATAAAGCCAAACATCAAAACGTTGTGATACAACATATCCTAAAAAACTGGCGGTAAGAAGTCTTGGCGTTGTCGAAAATATTTGTGCTATATGTTCCCTAACCCAATCATTTGTACTAGGTATATATAGTAACCAGTATTGTGTAAACAAAAGCATTACAATAGAAGTAAACACACCTAACCACACAGCTTTGGTTGCTGATTTTTTACCTTCATTTTCACTTAATATATCAGTTACCAAATATGTAGAAGCAAACATAACATTGCCTAATGTTTGCTCCATACCAAAGCCATCAACCAGCATTAGAACTTCAATATTTGCAAGGATTGTAGCAATAACAGTCATAATATACATACCTATTTTCCCAAACAATCGATATGCAACTAATACAGAACCATAAATTAAAATTACCGAACCTAACAATAATAACTCGTTTTGCATGTTAATCTCCCTTTTTAAGGGGCAAAAAAGGTACACCTAACCTATGGGTGTACCTTTTTTATAAGCCCATAGTTTTGTTTTTTGACAGGATGGTTTCGAACTGTCATATTAAAATTATACTATTTTACAACAATATTTACAAGACGCTTTGGAACATAAAGTTCTTTAATAATAGTCTTGCCATCAATTTCAGCCGCAACAGCGTTATCAGCTTTAGCAAGTGATATTGCGCCTGCAGCATCAATATCAGCAGCAACGTTTATTCTAGCACGTATTTTGCCATTAACCTGAACAGCAATTTCAACAGCAGCATCAACACATTTGGTTTCATCATACTCTGGCCATTTAGCTTGATTTAACATACCATCAAAACCTGCAATTTCCCAAAGTTCTTCAGTAATGTGAGGAGCAAAAGGATTAAGCAATGTTATAAATGTTTTAAATTCAGCACGATTGATTTTACTAGTAGCACTAATTGTGTTTAGCAAAGACATAAGTGCTGCAATTGCCGTATTCATTTTAAGACCTTCAATGTCATCAGTAACTTTTTTGATAGTCTTATGAATTTCAGATTCAATATCACTTCGATAGTCATCGCCATCTACTAAAATATCAGCAAGAGCAAATACTTTATCCAAGAAACGTTTACTACCCTTAATAGATGACTGGCTCCAAGGAGCTGCTTTTTCAAAGTCACCAATAAACATTTCATAAACGCGCATTGTATCAGCGCCATAATCACGAATAATTTCATCAGGATTAACAACGTTTCCTCGGCTCTTAGACATTTTTTCGCCGTTCTCACCCAAAATCATACCATGACTTGTACGTTTAGCGTAAGGCTCTTTATTAGGAACAACACCTATATCATAAAGGAACAAATGCCAAAAACGACTATAAAGCAAGTGAAGCGTTGTGTGTTCCATACCACCATTATACCAATCAACAGGACCCCAGTATTCAAGTGCTTCCTTTGATGCTAATGCATCATCGTTATTAGGATCACAATAACGTAAGAAATACCAAGATGAACCTGCCCATTGTGGCATAGTGTCGGTTTCACGTTTTGCAGGCGCACCACAGCAAGGACATGTAGTGTTAACCCAATCAGTTATTGTTGCAAGTGGTGATTCACCATTATCGGTTGGTTCGTAAGAATCAACATTAGGAAGTGTAAGTGGTAACTCACTTTCAGGAATCGGTACATAACCACATTTTTCACAGTGTACCATTGGGATCGGTTCGCCCCAATATCTTTGTCGAGAAAATACCCAGTCACGAAGTTTGTAATTAGTTTTACGTTCGCCTAGACCCTTTTCTTTGAGCCATTCTTGAATCTTAACCTTAGCATCTTCAACAGATAAACCATTAAGGAAATCAGAATTAACCATAACACCAGTGTTACAATCTGTGAATGCTTCCTGTTCTACATTACCACCAGCAACAACTTCAATTATAGGAAGTTCAAACTTTTTAGCAAAATCCCAGTCACG
>JAZRKK010000034.1:0-43347 GCA_045646305.1 Acutalibacteraceae bacterium | reverse complement strand
AATGGCCAAACCTTTTGCTTGTAGTTATCACGATTTATAACAGTTATAGCATCAGGTTTTTTCATATCTGAACCCAGTTTTGCAAAAACCTTGTTAAAACTGACTCCGACAGAAATGGTAATACCGAGTTCTTTTTTTATATCTTGTCGTATTTTTTCTGCTATCTGCTCACCAGAACCAAAAAGCAACTTACTGCCTGTAACATCAAGCCAACATTCATCTATACCAAAAGGCTCTATCATATCGGTATAGCGAGCATAAATTGCCTGCGCAGCAATTGAATACTCGTGATATTTTTTATAATCGGGCGGCAATGTCACAAGGTCAGGGCATTTTTGTTTTGCCTCCCAAATGGCTTCAGCAGTTTTTACGCCAAACTTTTTAGCAATCTCATTCTTAGCAAGCACTATTCCGTGACGTGCCTGAGTACTGCCGCAAACAGCCACAGGCATATCATAAAGAGTCGGGTTAGAAAGCAATGATACCGAAGCAAAAAAATTATTCAAATCACAGTGTAATATTACTCGATCCATAAACTTTTTCACTCTTCCTCAAACATTTGTTCTATATCAAGTATATAAAAAATCCCCCTTTTTGTAAAGAGGGAATTTTTTATATTTGCTTTACTTTCCCTACAACACTTAAAACTAAAAATGCAAAAAGATTTGTTAGCACCACAGCAGCACCTGTCGGTATATCAAATGCAAATGATAATAAAATACCAATCAAAAATGCTATAACCGAAACCACAGCCGCAGCTATTATTGTGCATTTATAGTGTTTACAAATACGCATGGATGATAGCGCCGGAAATGTAATTATACTTGATATTAGCAATGCACCCATAATTCGCATACCAATAACCACAGTAAGTGCTGTAAGGATTGCGGTTATACTACTGTACCACTTTGTTTTTAGACCAGTAACAGCGGCAAAATCCTCATCAAAAGTAGTTGTGAAAATCTTTTGATAAAACAAAATATATACTGCTATAATAAGCACTCCGCTTATAGCTGCTACAATTACTTCACCCTTACTTAAAGCTAAAATACTACCAAACATGTAATTACTAATATCTGTGTTCATACCAGTTGTCAATGTTGCTACTGTTATACCAACAGCCAAAGCACTACTTGACACAATCGCTGTTGCCGCATCACCATTTATCTTACTGTTTTGTTTAAGTCTCAATAACAAAAATGCCGCTACTATAACAATCGGTATTGAGAATTGTAGCGGCGCCACGCCACCGGCAAGTCCTACCGCGGCAGCACCAAATGACACGTGAGACAATCCATCACCTAACATAGAAAAACGTTTAAGAACCAAATTAACACCAAGCAATGCTGCGCTTACCGAAAGCAAAAGTCCTGCTATTAATGCCCTACGCGCAAAAGGATATGATAAAATTTCTACTAAAAAATCCATCTACATATCCCCCTTTTGATATTCACGCGCTTCTCCAAAGAAATAACTATTATTACTAAGGCTTAGTATGTGTTTTGCCTCTTTTACAGCACGATTTATGTCGTGAGAAATCATAATTACAGCAAGTCCACTATCATTTAAATTTTTAATAATACTGTACATTTCTTCAGCCGCCGTCTCATCAAGACTTGTCACAGGCTCGTCCAACAATAACACTCTCTTTGCGGCGCAAAGCGCACGACACAAAAGAACTTTTTGCTGTTGACCGCCTGAAAGTTCACTAAAAGATTTCTCGGCAATATCATTAATTTCTAACTTTTTCATATTTTTTATTGCCTGTGATTTTTGTGATTTTGTATATCCTATTCCTAAAAATCCACAACCAGCAAATCCAGACATAACCACTTCACCAACACTTGCAGGAAAATCCTTTTGGTGCTGTGTTCTTTGTGGCAACCAACCAATTTCTCGCCTTGTAAAACCACCAAAATTTATGTTTCCGGTATGTTTGATTTCTAGGCCTAAAAGGGTTTTCATAAGCGTGGTTTTTCCTGATCCATTATCTCCGATTATACAAAGATAATCTCCATCTTCTACGGTAAAATTCAAATTTTCAAAAACCTTTTTATTTTCATAAAAAGCCGAAAGATTTTTTACCTTGATTAAATCCATTATTCTAGTCCCCTTTCTATCGCCTTTATGTTCCGATACATTATATCAACATATGTTATCTCGTTATTAAAATCATCCACGCTAACATTATGCGCCGAATGCAACTCTACTACTTTTACGCCGAGTTGCTTATTTAACGCTTTTGCAATATTTTGATTACTAAGTTCTGTAACAAAAACCGTTTTTACATCACGATTTTCTATTGTTTTAGTAAGTTTTGACATAGTCTTTAAACTTATATCAGTACTAACAGCGCAACCATCAAACGCGGCTTCATATTCAATGCCATAATACTCAGTTAAATACTCAAAAGGAAATCTATCCGCAACAACGATAAAAGGATTTTTATTACTTTCAACAACATCAAACATTTTTTTCTCTGCTTCTGTTATTCGATGTATATATTTATCACAGTTTTGGCGATATACATTTGAATTTGCACTATCGATTTCTGACAACTTATCACAAATTAAATTGAGCATTAAAACTGCGTTTGTGGGTGAAGTCCATATATGCTCATCAACATGGTCATGTCCGTGAGAATGACTATGGTTATTTTCTATGTTGTTAATAAAGGATAACGCGTTTACATCCGTACCATCAAGCAAATTATCTACCCACTTGTCAGATTCACCGCCTATAAACAAGAACAAATCGCTGCTATATACAGCCGACATATCCGATGGCAAAGGATCATACGTATGTACTTCACTTCCGGGCTTTATAAGCATTTTTACATTTATCTCATCCCCACCAATAGCCCTTGCAAAATCATAAAGTGGAAATATTGTCGTAACAATGGTTGGTTTTTCGATTTCCTTTTCTGGCATTTTACCAACACAACCACAAAGCAACAATAAACTTAAAAGACAAATAATTATTCTTTTCATTTTTGCGCACAACCCTCACAAACACCGTATAATACAGTTTTTAAAGGATTAAGGCAAAAGCCGTGATGGCTTTTAATATGCTTAGCAACTTCACTTAACTCATCACATTCCATATGAATAAGGCTGCCACATTTTTCACACTTTAGATGAAAATGCTCGTTACATAAATTATCACTACCAACAAATTGATAGCATACGCTTTCCCCTTGTTGTGCGGCATATTTACGCAATACACCATTGCTGGACAAAGCTTCTAGATATCGATAAACCGTAGTTCTACCAACGTTTTGTTTAGTTTTTAATAACATCTCACAAATTAAATCTACTGTAAAATGTTCATTACTGACTGATTCAATGCATTGCATTATTGCTGCTTTTTGTTTCGTATTATAACTCATTTTATCACCTAAATTGAAATCGGATTTCAAATTCAAATTATATACAAAATTTACTGTTTGTCAAGTTTTTAACAGTACTTGTAAATTTATTATATATATTATATAATAAGTAAAAATGGCGAATTATGTGATTTGGAGGTTAGGTATGAAATTACCTGAAAGTATTCTACGCCCCGTAAAGATGATACGAGGCGGTATGCATTTAAATCATAACAAAAATACAGCCGAGTGCGAAACCATTATTATGCCTACGCCAAAGATGGTGTATATACCCTTGTCACAGCATATAGGCGCACCGGCCAACCCCATAGTTAAAAAAGGAGACAAAGTTTTTGTTGGTACACTTATCGCAGAAACTGGTGGCTTTGTAAGCGCTCCAGTTCACTCAAGCGTTTCAGGTACTGTCGTTGATGTTAAAGAGCTTACTATCGGTAACGGCAACTTGCAAAATTATGTCGTAATAGAATCAGATGACAAAATGGAAAAAGATCCTGACTTAAAACCATTCGCGGTCAAAAATTTTGCCGACCTTGCAGAAGCAGCTAAACAATGTGGTCTTGTGGGTCTTGGTGGCGCAGGTTTCCCTACCCAAGTTAAATTGTCTCCATCTAAAGAATCTACTATCGATACACTTATCATAAACGCAGCAGAATGCGAACCATATATAACTTCTGACTATCGTGAATGTGTCGAAGGTCTTAACGATGTTATTGAAGGTGTTTACCTTATCAAACAAAAGCTCGGTATTGAAAAAGTTGTTATTGGTGTTGAAAGCAATAAGCCTCACGCCATAGAATTGCTTATGCAAGTAGCATCTGACCACCGCGATAATGATGATAGCGTAAAAGTTATGAAATTACCATCTAAATATCCTCAGGGCGCTGAAAAAGTTATTATTTATTCAGCAACAGGTCGCAAATTACCCGCAGGTAAGTTGCCTAGCGATGTAGGATGCATAGTGATGAATGTTACTAGTGTTGCAACACTTTATCGTTTTATAACTACCGGTATGCCACTTGTTTCAAAACGTATAACAGTTGATGGTACTGCTGTTACTGAACCTAAAAACATAATTGCACCAATAGGCACACCTATTAAGGAAATTTTAGATTTTGTAAACGTTGATACCGAAAACGTTGATCGTGTACTTATGGGTGGTCCTATGATGGGTAATCCCGTTGTAAGTGTTGAATCGGTTTTAGAAAAACGAAACAATGCAATTCTAGCTATGCGAGAAGAAAAACCACAACCGCAAACCGCTTGTATACGTTGCGGTCGTTGCGCTGATGCTTGTCCAATGGCACTTTATCCCGCTATGGTAGAAACAGCGCTTCGAACAAACAACAAAGAAAGTCTTAATTCTCTTAACATAAATTACTGTATGGAATGCGGATGCTGCTCTTATGTATGTCCCGCAAAACGTCCGCTTACTCAAGTAATGCGTACAGCAAAAGCAGAGATAAGGAGGCAAAAGTAAATGAGCAAACTTTTAAAGGTTACTTCTTCACCACACATAAAGCATGAAGATACAACCCGTGGCATTATGATTGATGTCATCTTAGCACTTTTGCCAGCTGCTGTTTATGGATGTATACTATTTGGTTGGAACGCTATAATCATCTTGGTTACAACTATTGCTACCGCAGTAGCGAGTGAAGCGTTATGGAATTTAGCACTTAAAAAGCCTCAAACCATCGGTGATTTTTCGGCTGTTCTTACAGGTCTTTTGCTTGGTATGAATTTAAGTTCAAAAACACCTGTTTGGATTGCCGCAATCGGTAGTGTTGTTGCCATAATTGTTATAAAGCAAATGTTTGGTGGACTAGGATTTAACTTTGCAAACCCCGCAATAACTGCTCGAATAGTATTACTAGTTTCATTTGCAGGTCAAATGTCACACTATGTTTCACCAATAGATGCTGTTAGTTCGGCAACACCTTTAGCTGGGGAAACAACCTATACTTTAAAACAATTATTTTTTGGTATGCATAGCGGTGTTATAGGTGAAACATCATCATTCTTACTTATAATCGGTGGCTTGTATCTAATGCTTCGCCGTGTTATCAAACCAATTATTCCTGTTTCATTTATCGGTACAGTAGCTATTGCAAGTCTTATCGCTGGAAACGATTTAGCTTTATCAGTTTTTGGTGGTGGATTAATGCTTGGCGCAATATTTATGGCAACCGACTATGTAACAAGTCCTACTACAAATTTGGGTAAACTTATATTTGGCATTGGCTGTGGTCTTATCACTTTTGTTATAAGGCAGTTTGCATCTTTACCAGAGGGCGTTTCATACGCAATTTTGCTTATGAATATTTTGACACCTCATATAAATCGATTGACACTTTCTAAACCTTTTGGTGCTAAGGAGGTGGCTAAATGGTGAAAGAATTACTTAACAAAATAAAGCCCATTTTAAATAAAATATTTACTTTTTACAAAAAAATTAGCGATATTGCCACACCTACGGCTGTACTAGCAATTATTTGTATTGTTGTAACATTAGCACTTAGTTCTGCAAATGCTTTAACTTACAAAAAAATTGAAGCTTTAGCCATTGAAACTCAAAACAAGGCTATGTCAAAACTGATTGAAGCGGATGAATACCCAGAAAAAGAACTTTATGATGAACAAAAGTACAACATCGCTGTAAAAGACAGTGAAACCATAGGCTATATTTTCACCATCACCGCTAAAGGCTATGGCGGTAACATACAAGTTATGACTGCTATTAATTTAGATGGCACTATTGCAGCAGTAGAAATTCTTGATGCTTCTGGCGAAACTCCAGGTCTTGGCCAAAATGTTACTAAGCAAAACTTTTATAGCCAGTTTTCAGGTCTAAAGGAAAATATATCTGTTATAAAAGGTGGCTCTGCTAACGCTGAAAATAACGAAATTAACGCTGTTACAGGTGCTACAATCAGTTCAAAAGCAGTAACCGAAGCTGTAAATCAAGCACTTACGTACTCCAAAGATCTAGTAGAATATGAATTTATAGAAGAAATTGTGTATACAGAGGGGGATGAACTTGAATGAAATCTAAAAATTTAAGCATTTTCACAAACGGTATCATCAAGGAAAACCCCGTTTTGCGACTTATGCTCGGTACCTGTCCTACCCTAGCGGTTACTACTGCCGCTATAAATGGTATTGGCATGGGCGTTGCAGCGACAATAGTTTTGGTTTGTTCAAACCTCGTTATTTCATTGCTTCGCAACTTCATACCCGACAAAGTTCGTATTCCTGCATTCATTACTGTAATCGCAGGTTTTGTAAGCGTAGTACAAATGCTTGTAAAGGCATTTGCGCCTTCCCTTGATACAGCTCTTGGCGTATTTTTACCACTAATAGTTGTAAACTGTATCATATTGGCACGTGCTGAAATGTTCGCTTCTAAAAATCCTGTATTACCAAGTGTTTTAGATGGATTGGGTATGGGTATAGGCTTTACTGCTACACTTACCCTTATGGGCGCAATACGTGAACTTTTTGGAGCAGGAACATTATTTGGTTTTACAATCACAGCAGAATTTATCGATCCTATGATAATCTTCTTACTTCCTCCTGGAGGTTTCTTTGTTTTCGGTATTTTAGTAGCAGTTTCTAACGCTATTTCTAAAAAACAAGGCAAACCAGTTGTAGAACATTTGGGTTGCGCTAACTGCCCTTCACGCGCAGCTTGTCAAAACGCTGAAAAGGTAGGTGGCTGTGATGAATAATACAACATCTATCGTAGCAATATTATTAGCGGGAATACTAACAAACAATATGGTATTATCTCGTTTTATGGGTATATGCCCATTCCTTGGTGTTTCTAAAAAGGTTAACACAGCTTTTTCTATGAGTATTGCTGTAACATTGGTTATGGTTATTGCCACAGCAGCAACCCATCCTATTTACACCTATTTATTAGCACCAAATGGTCTTGAATATCTACAAACAGTTGTATTTATTCTTGTTATTGCGGCAATAGTTCAGCTTATTGAAATCGTACTTAAAAAGTACATAAAGCCGATTTACAACGCTCTTGGTATTTATTTGCCACTTATTACCACCAACTGTGCGGTTTTAGGTATTACAACAATCAACATTGATGATGAACTCAACTTTATAATGTCAATAGTTAATGCTCTTGGCGCAGGTGTTGGCTTCTTAATCGCAATGATTCTTTTTGCGGGAGTTCGCTCAAAACTTGATTCAGCAGATGTTCCCGAATTTTTAAAAGGACTACCAATAACACTTATAGCAGCGGCTTTGGTAGCGTTATCATTCTTGGGCTTCGCAGGAATAGGAGGTTAAATTTATGTCAGCTATACTTATTCCTATTCTCATAGTGGCTATAATTGGATTAGTGCTCGGTTTAGGACTCGCACTTGCATCTAAATTTATGGCGGTACCTACTGATGAAAAAGAAGCAAAAATTCGCGAATGTTTGCCAGGCGCTAACTGTGGTGCTTGTGGATACACAGGTTGCGATGGTTACGCTGCCGCTATTGCTAATGGTGAGGCTGAGCCAGATAAATGCGCACCCGGTGGCGAAAATACTTCAAAAGCTTTGGGTGAAACCTTAGGAATAGAAATTTCCACAACTCCAAAGGTAGCATTTGTTGCTTGTCAAAGAAATTCAAAGGAAAAATACGAATATACCGGCAAACCCTCTTGCCTATCGGCAAGTCTTGTTCATGGCGGACCACTTGATTGCCAGTTTGGTTGCATCGGTCTTGGTGACTGTGTAACAGCTTGTTCATTCGGCGCTATTAGCGTACAAGATAGCAAAGTTATAATATGCGAAGATTTGTGTAGTGGTTGTGGTTCATGCGCAGCTGTATGCCCAAAATCAATTATTAAAATTGTTCCAAAAACACAAAAAACACGTGTACTTTGTTCTAACTGTCATAAAGGACCAACTGTTGTCAAGGTTTGTACCACATCTTGCATTGCTTGTGGTATGTGTGTAAAAGCATGTGAAAGTGAAGCAATCAAAGTGGAAAACAACGTTGCGGTTATTGATGCTAATAAATGTACCAACTGCGGCAAGTGCAAAGCCGCTTGTAAGAGAAAGGCTATTATTTAACTATGATATCTACTCTTCTTATTATTGCTTTGGTAGTACTTTATAGCTTACAAACACTTTTTTGCAAATTTTATTCCGATAATTATACTGGCAAAACAGAACTTTCAAGTCCTGTTTTGTGCATAACTCAAAGCATTGCAATAGCGCTTCTTAGTTTTGCATTCGCTGGATTTACATTTAAAATTTCTTTGCTTTCTTTTGTGTTTGGTGCGCTTAATGCAGCTGTTCTTTTCGGTTATAACACATCACTTATTAAAGCTGGCGAACGTGGATCTTACGCATTTATGAATATGTTGATGCTGTTTGGCGGAATTATGGTTCCACTACTTTATATTTCGGTATCAACAGGCGAGTTTCCATCAATGGTGCAATGCATAGCAATAGTTTCAATGATTATCGCTTGTCTTCTTATGAATATAGAAAACATAAAACTTGGTGGCACAAAATTGTCATATTATGTTTTTTGTTTGCTTTTGTTTTTATTCAATGGTCTTTATGGCACACTACTCAAAGTGCAAGAACAATACAATCCTCAAGAAAATCAAGAAATGATAATTGTTTCTTATGGACTTATGGGTGTTATCGCACTTATACAGTTGTTATTTAAGGAAAAGAAAGATACTCTTAAAGCGTTTCGTTTCAATAAAAAATGCGCAATATTTTTAGTGCTGTTTCTTATTATATCAGGACTTGCTGTAAATGTTTTGGTAACGCTACTTGCTTACCTTAATGCCGCTGTACTTTATACCGTAGATAACGGTGGGGTTATGATGCTTTCGGCTATTTATTCGGTAACTTTGTTCAAAGAAAAAGCAACACCACTTAAAATAGTAGGCATTTTTGTTGCGGTAGCAAGTCTTTGTGTCCTAGGATATAGTAGTATTTAATTTTAAAGGTCGGTTTTTAAAAACTGACCTTTTATTTTCTTGACAAATAATATATGGTATATATAATTATATATGATAATATTTATATTTACGGGGGTGCCTAATATGGCAATACTACTTACAGGCGGTGCAGGTTACATAGGAAGCCATACCTGCGTTGAAATGCTCAGTGCTGGCTATGAAGTAATCGTTGTTGACAACCTTAACAACAGTAGCACTGAATCATTAAACCGCGTAGAAAAAATCACAGGTAAAAAAGTTAAATTTTATGAAGAAGATGTTTGTAACTACGATGCTCTTCGTAAAATTTTTAGTGAAAACAAAATTGACGCTGTCGTTCACTTTGCGGGTCATAAGGCTGTTGGCGAATCTGTTCAAAAACCAATTATGTACTATAAAAACAATCTTGAAAGCACACATGCTCTCATCGAGGTTATGACTGAATTTAACGTTAAAAAGTTGGTATTCTCATCTTCTGCTACCGTATATGGCGCATCTACCGAAGTGCCACTAATTGAAGGCATGGCAACAGGAGCTACAAACCCTTACGGAAGAACAAAACTTTTCATTGAAGAAATTTTACGCGACCTTTACGTATCTGACAAAGAGTGGTGCATCGCACTTCTTCGTTACTTTAACCCAATCGGTGCTCATAAGAGCGGCCTTATCGGTGAAGATCCAAAAGGAATTCCAAACAACCTTATGCCATATATTTCACAGGTTGCTGTTGGCAAACTTAAGGAACTTCACGTATTTGGTGATGACTACGACACCAAGGATGGCACAGGCGTACGCGACTATATACACGTAGTTGACTTGGCACTCGGCCATGTTAAAGCAGTAACTTGGGCGTTAAACAACCTCGGTTGCGAAGAAATAAACCTTGGTACAGGTAATGGTACTAGCGTATTAGAACTTCGTGATGCATTTATCAAAGCATCAGGAATTGATGTACCTTATGTTGTTGACCCACGCCGCCCTGGCGATCTTGGCGAAGTTTATGCTTGCGCTGATAAAGCATTTAAGTTGCTTGGTTGGAAAGCTGAACGTGGCATAGAAGAAATGTGCGAAGACACTTGGCGTTGGCAAAAAGGCAACCCTAACGGATATAAAGATTAATGTTAATGCCCTGCTTTATGCAGGGCATTATATCAATAACCGCCCGTGGCGCAACTGGATAACGCAACAGATTCCGATTCTGGAGATTGGGGGTTCAAATCCCTTCGGGTGGGCCAATTATAACGGTGTAGTATCATAAGATACTGCGCCGTTATAATTTTTCTACTTGACGAAGGGATTTGAAGTAGGAGCGGTAGTGAATGACAGTCCGGTGGACTGTCAGAGCCGCGAATGACCGAAGCCGCGACCGCGCGGCTAGAGTCAAATCCCTTCGGGTGGGCCAAAAAAGACAAGTCTAATTTTAGACTTGTCTTTTTTACTTTTTCACTATTAACTCTTCACTTTTCACTAAAATCTTGTCAGTGAATGTCCGTAAATTTTCTGGTATCATATTGTTATAAAATATGATATAATTGGAAAGGAGAAAATTTATTGAAGTTTTCAAGTAGCGATTTTTTACAAGGTTTATGGGAAGGCACTAATAACGACTGGGTTAAATGGATACATAGAAATTTAAGTGATAATCATTGTCCTAAATGTTTAATGTTAGACAATTGTTGGTTTCTACGCTCAAAAGCACCACCATGGCCTCATCATCCATATTGTCATTGTTTATTAGAATCAATCTCTCATGATTTGGTATCTAAAAATGCTATAGCTAAATCCGATTATAGTAAGTTCGACCCATACTTATTTAACCGTGACAGCAAATATCCACATAATAAAGAAAAATTATTTAACAGTTGGGGATATACCATTGATGATTCAAAATTGTTGCAAGATGAGATTGAAAAACAAGCATTACAAAAATATATTAAAGGTGACTATATTTTAGGAAAATTAAACAAAGACGGTCAGCGCATAAGCATACGAATTGAAATTCCTAGAAAGGATACTGGAAATATGGTATCATTTGTAACAGGTTGGATGGTATATCCTAATGGTCACATTCAGTTAACAACACCATACGGAGGTAAGTAAATATGAAAATGATGGATTGTGTAGAAGTAATAGTTGAAAAAGAAAAATATTCTAAGCACGGTGTACACAAAGGTATGCAAGGTTGGATATGTTTAGAACAAAGAGTCCCAGATTACTGGTTAGTTAATTTCCCACAATGTGGTGAAAAAGAGGACATTGCAGAAATAAGTATAAAGGAAGACGATTTAAAAGAAATCCCCGTAATGCACGCCATTGTTAACGAACGAATTAAGGAACAATTTGGTGATTGATTTAAAACAAGAGTTCAAACATATACCCTTAAACTCTTAAAAGGCATCGAATTCCTTCAGTTCTTCCAATTATAACGGTGTAGTATCATAAGATACTGCGCCGTTATAATTTTTCTACTTGACGAAGGGATTTGAAGTAGGAGCGGTAGTGAATGACAGTCAGGTGGACTGTCAGAGCCGCGAATGACCGAAGCCGCGACCGCGCGGCTAGAGTCAAATCCCTTCGGGCGGGCCAAAAAAGAGAGTACAACCACTATGGTTTGTACTCTCTTTTAAATTCATCTTTTAATTATTCCAGAAAAATCAACGTATCCGTTATCTTCAAATATTGTTACATTTTCAAGTGTTGGTATATATGATATATTAGTGTTTTGGAATGCTACTGGTATTATGCTACGGTCAGCAAGTAGTTCTTGTTGCAACACATCGGGTGCATCAGCCACAGTTACAGCAGCAAAAGTTTTTGCATATTCACTAAATATATCACTCTTTGCTGTCACAGGGAAAAGCGAAAATTGCAAAGTGGTTTCCCCTATCTCGTTTTGTAATACTGATAAATTGTCCGAACTTTCTATGTTTATAAATGTGCTTAAGTTTTGTTGCCAATGACCTACGATTGCTGTGGCAAGTTCCTTTACACCTGTTTCGTTATAATAATAAAGCGTTGATTGAGGGAATTTTTTATCCTCCATACCAGAAATTTGCGTCGACATAACAGACTTTGCCTCATCTATGTTATATGTAGCAAGTCCTATTCCCTCAGTATTAATTTTTAGCGTTTCAGGATAAATTGATTTTGCCGCACTAAATCCATCTGGTAGTGAACTAGTATATACATCGGTAGAAAAAGCCGCCGCAAAGCTATTGCGAACCTCGGTAGAAAACTCGCGACTTATTGTAAGCAACCAACAAATATTTTGCACATTTTGCATTTCAAGCCCTGCGCTATTTGCTGCGCCTAATTCATTGCCTTTTAAAAAGGCTATATCACTTTGACCTTCAGAAAGACGCGCCACTTGAGTTTCATCATCTACGCAGCTAATAAACACCGCCGCATTTTGCGCTTCAAAAGTTCCGGTATATTCCTCATTTTTATAAATTCTGATACCAAAGTCTTCTTTATTCCATTTTGTAAGGCGATAGCTACCATTAGATATAGTGTTTTCAGCATCAAGACCGTATTTACCAATGCTATCTTCAAAGAACTCCTCATTACAAGGCATTGCAACTGATGTTGTAAGCGTTTTTAAAAAGTTTTTATCCTCACGGCAAAGTGTAATTGAAAGTGTAGTTTCGTTTACAGCCTTTACCCCAAGTGTAGATACATCGGCACTACCATTTGCTATTTGCTCGGCATTTACAATGCTAAAAAGGCGACTTGCAAACGGGGCCTTTATTTTTGGGTCAACAGCACGGCGAAAACCATATACAAAATCGTATGCTGTCACCTTTTCTTCATTACTCCAAACAGCATCGTCCCTTAAAATGAAAGTGTATGTAAGATTTTCGTAACTATAACTCTCGCTTACACCGCACACGATTGTGCCATCACTACTTTCACGCATAAGTCCTTCGTAAATGTTACGTACTATAAGCAATTCACTATCACTTTGAGCAGTTTGTGGGTCAATGGTTTTCGGTTTTTCTAAAATTTCAAAATAAACAATAGAATCCATATATTTTTCACCGCAACCGCAAAGACAACAAACTACCAATGCAAAACACAAGATTGCAGATATTATTTTCTTAAAATTTGACATTAAAATCACCTATATATATTATATAGTGAAACATAACTTTTTTCAACATTAAAAATGTAAAGAAAAAAACTTGACAGACCAAGATGTTTGTGTTATAATCACTCTCGCTGTAAAGCAAAAAACTTTACAAGGGGTGCTAAATATGCGAAAGGATTTAGAAATATGTACCCTTTTGGATTTTTATGGTCCTTTCTTAAGCGAAAAACAACGCAATCTTTTGCATCATTATTATAACGAGGATTTATCATTAAGTGAAATTGCTGAAAATGAACAAATTACTCGTCAAGGTGTTCGCGATCTAATAAAACGTGGCGAAATACAACTTAGAAAATATGAGCAAGAATGTTGTTGGTGTCAAAATGTTCTAGCATTACAACAAGTTATAGAAAGTGACAAAACCGATACTCAAAAAATTGAGTCTATCAAAAAGATTATAGATAAATTTTAATATCGTGAGGTGAACAATTTTGGCATTTTCAAGTCTTTCTGACAAATTAGGTGGTGTGTTTAAAAAGCTCCGCAACAAAGGCAGACTTACCGAAGCAGACGTTAAAGAAGCAATGCGCGAAGTGCGTTTGGCACTTCTTGAAGCTGATGTTAACTACAAAGTTGCCAAACAGTTCACCACAACCGTTACCGAAAAGTGCATAGGCGCAAATGTTATGGAAAGCCTTACCGCGCCACAAATGGTTGTAAAAATCGTTAATGAAGAATTAACCGCTTTAATGGGTAGTGAACAAGCTCGACTTAAAACCGCTTCAAAAATTCCTACCGTTATCATGATGTGCGGTCTTCAAGGTTCCGGTAAAACAACCCACAGCGCTAAACTTGCAAAGCATTTAAAATCAAAAGGTCACAGACCTATGCTTGTTGCGTGTGATATATACCGCCCTGCCGCTATCGAACAATTAAAAGTTGTAGGCGGCCAAGTTGATACCCCTGTTTATGAGATGGGTACCGAAAAGGTAGAAAAAATAGCTCAAGAGGCTATTAAGTATGCTCGTGATTACGGACATGACTATGTTATCCTTGATACTGCGGGTAGACTTCACGTTGATGAAGAGCTTATGGATGAGCTTAAGCGCATTACCGAATGTATTGAAGTAAATAACATTTTACTTGTTGTTGACTCAATGATCGGTCAAGATGCTGTAAACATTGCTAAAGCATTTAACGATATACTTGAAATTGATGGCATTATCCTTACCAAACTTGATGGTGACACACGAGGTGGTGCTGCGTTATCAGTAAAGGCAGTTACAGGCAAACCAATTATGTTTGCCGGTGTCGGTGAAAAGCTTGACCAACTCGAAGAATTTCACCCAGAGCGAATGGCAAGTCGTATACTCGGTATGGGCGATATGCTTTCTCTTATAGAACGCGCCGAACAACAGCTTGACCAGAAAAAGGCCGAAGAAACAGCTCAAAAACTTGCTGAAAATCGTTTTGATATGAATGATTTGCTTGACCAATTCCAGCAAATCAAAAAAATGGGCAGTTTAAAAAGCGTATTGTCTATGCTACCTGGTATGGAAAAGCAACTTCGTGATGTTGATATAGATGATCGCCAAATGCTTCGAGTTGAGGCTATAATTCAATCTATGACAGCAAAAGAACGCCGCAAACCAGAAATACTTAACGCATCAAGACGCCGCCGCATTGCCGCTGGTTGTGGTCAAACGGTTGAAGATGTTAATCGTCTTATCAAACAATATGAACAAATGAAAAAGATGTTCAAACAAATGAATGGCAAGGGTAAAAAACGTATGATGCGTGGATTTAATCCTAACCAATTTAACAATTTAGGTTTTTAAGAGATTTCTCTTTTAAATAATATAAACACTTAATTTATGGAGGTGCAGTAAAATGGCAGTAAAAATCAGACTTCGCAGAATGGGTTGTAAAAAGGCTCCTTTCTATCGTGTTGTTGTTGCAGATTCACGTTATCCACGTGATGGTCGTTTTATCGAAGAAATCGGTAGCTTCGATCCTACTAAAGATCCTGCAATCGTAAACATCGATGCTGAAAAAGCAAAGAAATGGATCGGCAACGGCGCTCAGCCAACCGACACCGTTAAAGCTTTACTTAAGAAAAACGGCATTATCTAATTACTAATTTGGAGTTATAACAATGAAAGAACTTCTTATTACTATTGCTTCAGGACTTGTAGAAAATCCAGATGCGATAAATGTTACCGTTGATGAAGCAAACGATGAGGGTGTTGTTGTATACCACCTTAACGTTGCTGAAAACGATATGGGCAGAGTTATCGGTAAACAGGGTCGTATTGCTAAAGCAATCCGTACTGTTATGCGTGCTGCCGCTAATCGTTCTCACGAAAAAATCGTTGTAGAAATCGACTAATTTTACGGTAGCCGAAAGGCTACCTAAAACAAAGCTCAAACCCCCGCATTTCGGGGGTTTTTACATATAAACAAAAGGTGATTTTAAATGAAAAAAGAATTTTTAGAAATAGGAAAATTCGTAGGTACTCATGGTGTGCGCGGTATGGTGCGTATTCAACCTTGGTCTGATGATGGTGAATTTTTGACTCAATTTAAAAAATTCTATCTTGATAACGGTGAAACAAAAATTGATATGACTAAAATCACACCACACGGCAATGTTGTTATTGCTGCTGTTAAAGGTGTTGATAGCATTGAAGAAGCCGAAAAACTTAGAAATAAAGTATTATATATCAAGCGTGATGATGCGCATTTACCCGAAGGTAGATATTTTGTAAGCGAAATTATCGGCGCACAGGTTTTTGATGCCGATACAGGCAAATTGCTCGGCACACTTTCTGAGGTATCGCCAACTGGCGCTAACGATGTGTGGCATATTAAATCAGATGATAAAGAATACCTTGTTCCTGCTATACCTGATGTTATTATAAATGTTGATATCAATACCGATAAAATTGAAATCAGACCTTTAAAGGGGATTTTTGATGATGAAGATTGATATACTTACCCTTTTTCCAGAAATGTGCGAAAACGTGCTTAACGAAAGCATTATAGGTAGAGCGCGTAAAGCGAATAAAGTTCAACTTGCTTGTCACAATATTCGCGATTTTGCAAACAATAAGCATAACAAAGTTGATGATATGCCTTATGGCGGCGGTATGGGAATGGTAATGTCGGCAGAGCCAATTTACAATTGTTATAAAAGTCTTTATAACGAAAGTGAACCTAAGCCACATTTAATATACCTTTCACCAAAAGGTTCAACACTTACTCAAAAAAAGGTTGTCGAGCTTTCAAAACTTGACCGCATTGTTTTGCTTTGTGGACATTATGAAGGCGTTGATGAACGTGTGCTTGAAGAAATAGTTGATGAGCAAATATCAATTGGTGATTTCGTGCTTACCGGTGGTGAACTTCCTGCCCTTTGCCTTGCGGATGCCGTTTGTAGAATGCTTCCAGGTGTTCTTAGTGATGATATATGCTTTGAGGATGAAAGCCATTTTTCGGGTTTGCTTGAATACCCACAATACACTCGTCCTGCTGTTTGGAACGACCGAGCTGTACCCGATGTTTTGCTTTCAGGCAACCATGCCGAAATAGCCAAATGGCGCCGCAAACAATCACTCGAAATAACACGAGAATTACGCCCTGAAATGTTTGAAAAAGTAGAACTAGACAAGCTTGACCGACAACTTTTAGGTCTTGAGGTGCCAAAGTCACGTAAACGCAAATAAATTGTTATCATTTTGACCAAATTTGACATCTAAATTGTCTAAAAAGTTGGATAATTATTAGAACTTTTTAACAAATCATTGACTACTGCATTAAATGTGGTATAATAGCATTGTAGCAAAGCATATTATATTTGTTATTAATTAAAACATTTACTTTTCGAGGAGTTTTTGAGATGTGTGTTAAAGACGTAGTTATTCAAAATCAAGTTGGTCTTCATGCCCGCCCTGCTACCTTCTTCATCCAGAAGGCAAACGAATTCAAGTCATCTATCTGGGTTGAAAAGGATGAAAGAAAGGTAAATGCAAAAAGTTTACTTGGCGTTCTTTCACTCGGTATTATCGGTGGAACAAGCATAAAAATTATCTGCGATGGCAGCGATGAAGCTGACGCAATGGCAGGTCTTGTAGCGCTTGTAGAATCAGGCTTTGCAGACTAATTATAAAGTTTAAAATATTGACAACTTTGGCTGACCGTTGTATAATATCACGGTCAGCCAAAATAATTGAAAATTTCCGGGTGTGGCGCAGCTGGCCGCTTGGGCAGCGGGGTCAAGCGCTTCATTCCGAGTAACATAATATTTTCACACTATCCGGGTGTGGCGCAGCTGGTAGCGTGCTTGACTGGGGGTCAAGAGGCCGCAGGTTCAAGTCCTGTCACTCGGACCATGTTGAATGTTCATAACGGACTTGACCGTTATGAACATTCTTTTTTTATGCACATTAGTGTTTTGAGCAGGTTTTTCCTGCTCTTTTTTGTTATGCAGGTAATGCTTTGGGTATATACGAAACTGCCACACCTTGCCTTGTATCCTTTGTCAAAGGTTTTGAGAAGGCGCTTTCGGGGATTTCGATGTAGCCCACGAATCGGTAAAATATCACAATTCGTTGAGTTTTGTGCTTTCCTTCACCTTCGGTTTCGTGAACTTCAATATGGTCAATTAGTTCGCGAATGAGCGGTGCCGTTATGGTTTTCATCTCCATAAATCGCCGAATTGCGGATAAAAACATGTCTTTATGAAAAACCTTCTTGTCCAACTCATCAAGACGCATTTTGAGATTTATGATTTTCTTTTTGAGTTCGGATTTCTCATTTTCGTATTTGTGGGACAGTTCCATAAAAAATGAATCTGTGACTTTACCCGACACATTATCCTCATAAAGTCGTTCATAAAGCTCGTCAATTTTCTTAATTCTCGCTTGGCTTTGCTCTATGGTGGATTGGGTATGTTTCTGCTCGGTCAACATATCCTTGTTAGTTTTATCGGCAAGAAGTTGAGCAAACCCGTCTTGGTCATAGCGTAAGAAATCCGCAAGTCGTTGAAGTTCATAGGTTACGACTTCTTGAATTGCATCCGCCCTCACATAGTGCCTTGTTTGGCAAGTCCCCCTGTAATCCTTAACGTAGTTGGAACAGCTGAAATAATGAATATCTTTATTCTTTGTATTGATATGAAACCAAAGCTTGTGCTTGCAGTCAGCGCAGTAAAGTAAGTCGGCAAACATATTCTTAGGGATTTCTTTAGCCTTGGGAGCTCTACGTTTTGTTGTTTTAGTAAGTTTCTGCACCTGTTCAAAGGTTTCTCGATCGATGATGGGTTCGTGAACATCTTTAAAGACCATCCAATCCTCTTGCGGTTTTAATATTCGCTTCTTGTTCTTAAAAGATTTAGAATAGCTTTTGAAGTTAATAACGTCACCGCAGTATTCTTGTTGGGATAGAATTTTCGCGATTGAGGACTTACACCACTTGTAAGGGTTTGGTTGCTTTATCTTACCACCTCTCGGTAGACCTTTGGATTGCCAATAAGCCATTGGAATTAACACCTGCCTTTCTTGTAAGATTCTTGCAATAGTTTCATTGCCTTTGCCCTCTAAACACATTTTGAAAACATCACGAACCACAGCTGCAGCTTCTGGATCAATAATCCACTTCTTTTTATTTTCGGGAGATTTCATATACCCGTAAGGTGGTTGAGCTAACGGTTCACCAAGACTCCCTCGAGTGCGGTGTGCCGAGCGCACCTTTCGACTAATGTCTTTGGCATAGAGTTCGTTAATAACATTGCGGATTGGAGTGAAATCGTTATCTTCTTCGTTACTGTCCACACCATCGTTAACTGCTATGAAACGCACGTCCTTTTCGGGAAAGTATTGTTCAGTGTAGTAACCGACTTGAAGATACTCACGACCAAATCGAGACATATCTTTAACAATGATAGTTGAGATATAACCAAGTTCAATATCCTCGAAAAGTCTTTGAATATCCGGTCGGTTAAAGTTGGTGCCCGTGTAGCCGTCGTCCTCATAGAACTTGATGTTTTGAAATCCGTGTTCCTTTGCGTATTTAGCGAGCATTCGCTTCTGGTTTTTAATAGAATTACTTTCGCCCTCTTTACCGTCATCACGCGAGAGTCGGCAGTACAACGCGGTAATTCCTAAATTTTCTTTCGACTGCATTAGTCCTCCTTTCCGACAGTCGAGCACATATATTCCGTATCAATATTATCTGTTGTTGGCGCATCTGTCCAATCTGTGAAATCACTTGTAACAACACGAGCCAGTCGGTCTTTAAGACCGACCTTTTCTTTTGTGGGCAAAAAGAAAGAAGAAACTACATACTTGACTTTACCGATTTTGTATTCCTGTTCACCGCCAAGACCTACAATAAATCCCATTTCCATCACCTCGCATCCTTTTGCTTATCGCGGTAATTTTTCTCGCAAAGTTTGATAATCTCATCTTCCATTTGCTGAAGCGTATAAGATTTCGGGAAGAACTTTCTAATCTTTTCTGTTTGAATATGAAGCCTTTCTCTTTGGTTAGCTTTTAGTTCACTCAAAATCTCGGATATAGATTCCGGAGTTAAACCATCCTTTTGACTTATATCTTTGAGCCGCATTGCTTGAGAAAGATTCGGTGCGGCTCCTGTCACTTCCATAACCTCAAGCAAATCATCTTGCTCAATATCGTTTAGGAAGGATAATTCCACCGCAGGAGTGAAAGCGATTTTGCCTTCATCCACCATATCCAAAAGTTGTTTGTTTAGTTTAGTAAGACGGACATACCTTTTAATTTGCGATACGCTTTCTAAAGCTCGTACCCTTGCAATTTGGTTTCCAGGTCCAAGTTGGACCGAATCTTTATTTTGTCGTTTAAGTGCTTCGTTTCTCATCTTATATGCGAATGCTTTCTCGCTCGGCAAGATGTGTTCGCGATTAAAATTACTGTCGACCACTGCCACGATTGCTGTATCTTTATCCATAGAATAAATTAAGGCAGGAACTTCTGAAAGTCCTGCCTTTTTAGCTGCAAATATTCTTCTGTGCCCGGATATAATTTCGTAATTCTCGGTGCCCTCAATCGGTCGCACCACAACGGGACTAATGATGCCGTTCTTGCGGATACTCTCGGTTAGTGCTACCATATCCCAATCATCTACCACCCTATAAGGATGGTCTTTGAACTCTTTTAGGTTTTCAATCTTTAAATTAGTAATTTCTTTATTCATTTACATTCTCCTTTTCATTTTTTAAATCGTTGGTAATTACCAACTGTCTTAGATACTCGGATACAGTGAGTCCTCGTTGCTTTGCACGATATTCCATTCGTTTCTTTTCGTACTCACTTACCCGAAAGATAACTACTGTGTTTTTCTTTTTTGACATTTTAATAATTCCTTTCATTCTTTATTGGGGTATTAGGGGTCATCCCCTAACAAGGTGTTTGTGTGTACACAAAGGCGATGCTTGCTGCGTAAGCACCAAGCAATATGCCGTGGGTATCCAAACGCGATGCTTGCGAGACCAATGCCATCACGAAGTGATGCCATTTCCACTACGGCTCTTTGAGCCGATCCGTCAGAAACATTTTGTTTCTCTCCTCTCAATTAAATTTGGGCATAAAAAATCCCGCACCTTTCATTTAGAAAAAGTGCGGGAAATTTTACCCTTCAATATATAACGAGACTTGTCTATACAAAATATTCCTGAAAATTGAAAATTTTTTAAAAAAATTTATTTTATCATTTCTCTGAAACGTTGCTCCATATCCGCAAGCCGTTTTGAAACGGCGCCATTATTTGAAAAACCGAGTTCCTTGGCAATCTCACTTTGTGTATACCCAAGTAGTTTTCGGCTAAAAATCTTGCGGTCGGTTTCTTCGAGTGTAGCCATAAACTGTTCCACAAGAACGTTGCCAATTGCTTCATCCTCAACCGACTTTGACGGTTCTCTAAGTTCAGCGTCAGGGTCAGGAGTTAGGATATTTTTCGATTTATCTTTGGTATGTTCCCAACGGCGAACGTGATCTTTGAGTCGGTAATTGTTAGCAATCTTTTCATTGAAATCTTTTTCGTCGGAATTTAAACGGACGATTTCTGCCAATTTATCATATTCCATAACATTAAGCATTGTATTAACAGCGTTGTTAAGAAAATCGTCTGCTTTCTTATCAATATCGGGATCAGTTAAATCGAACTGTGAAAGAATAGCATCGGTTAATTCATCATCGTTAGCAATCTTAACAACCGCACTCGCAACCAAATCTTCGGTATTATTTTGAAGTGCAATTAAGGGATTATCTTTGCCATAAAATCTTGCTTTGGAAGTGCGACCTTTTTGACGAACAAGTTTCTCAAAATGATCATCCATTAGTTTTGCTGCATATTCAATTTCAGCCTGTTCTTCGGGTGTCCTCTTAGCCGGGTTATCTATCTTAGCCGTTGTCCAATCGTTGCTCTTAAAGAACTCTTTGAGTTCATCCAACGTTGGCAATCTATCCATATTTAATAAGTCTTTCTTCATTGCAAACCCTCCTTTGTGTATATACATTATATCACAAATCAGTGTACCATAAAACGGACTTTAATGCTATAGGAATATCTATCATGACAAAAGTTGTTGTGGTGTTGACCACCTAAACTGAATAATGTTGACATAATACAAATTTTGTGGTATATTGTTCTATGTAACATAACATATAACAAGGAGGCAAAATAATGCCGAAAAAGAACTTCGATAGCAAAAAAGAGCAAAAGCAACAATTAGGTGCGATGATAGCTCTTTGCCGGGGCAAAAGAAGTCTACGTGAAATCGCCCGTGCAATTGAGATTCCAGCATCAAATCTTAGTTATATTGAAAAGGGCATTAATGCTCCTAGCCCGGAAGTATATGAGAAAATCATATTGGAATTAGCACCTTCAGATAAAAATCGTCAAGAAATGGATGTTTTATATAGCTGCATTAGAGAACTTCCACCGCCAGATGTGTGCGAAATACTTGTTACTAACAACGGACTCAACAATTCGCTGCGTTTGCTTGGGGACAAACACATTTCTAACGATATGCTTATACAAATCAACAAGTTGTTTGCGTCGTTATGATAAGGGAGAAATAATATGAAAACATATTACTTGAAAATTAGAGATAAATTCATCGGCGAAATCAATGCCGGCAATAAAAAACACGAATACAGATTAGCATCCCCGGAAAGAACACAAGTTAAAATTGGCGACACCCTGGTTTTGGTATCTAATCAAAACAGATCCGTGTTTGTAAAGACCACTGTAAAAGGTATAAAAATTTTCCCCGGTTGGAGAGAAGCTCTGGAAGATAATTGGCAACAAGATTTTCAAAACTTATATTCCACGATTGATGAAGCGTTGCGGGAATGTTATAAGTTTTATCCCAAAGATGAAGTCGATACCTATGGTATTATCGTTTATGAAATTGAGCCGCTTAAAACGAACATCTTACAATCTAGCATACTTATTGACACTAATATCATAATCAAAAGAGAAAGCAGCAACAATGCAACCTTCGAAATAGCCAGTTTGTTTAATTGGTTTGCGAAAAAAGGCTCTGAGATTTTCGTTCATAAGTGTTCCGAAGAGGAACTCTCTACTCACCGCGATGAAGCAATTAAAAATAATATGCTTACAAAGCTGAAATCGTATAACACTTTGCCCGTCTTCACGCATCAAACGGACGATTATTTTGAAGCAATAATTTCTAGGTATCCAAAAGATCAAAACGGAATTATTGATAATACTTTGTTGCGCGAGGTGTATGACGGTAATGTCGGCATACTTCTAACGGATGATACCCTTATTTTGAGAAAGGCACAGGAGCTATACATACGTGATAGAGTCCTAACATCAGCGGAACTCTTGTCATGGTTTGAAAGTTGCGATCCCCAAAATATTGAATATAAAATGTTGGCCGTTACGTTGAGCGATTTTGGCGACGTTGATTTGAACTCTTCGTTTTTTGACACGTTGAGAGAAGATTACGAAGGGATTGCCTTTGATAATTGGTTTAAGAAAAAAGCTCGTAATAAAGAGAAGGCATATATATTTAAAAACGAATCCGGGCTGCTACAAGGCTTTTTATACCTTAAAGACGAGTATGAGGATGAACCCGACTATTTAAAAGTAACTCCGCCACTCGCACCCAAGCGTAGAATGAAGGTAGGAACATTTAAAATTGAGCAAACTGGCTTCCGTCTTGGTGAACGCTTCTTAAAAATTATTTTCGACAATGCAAGAAGCCGCAAGGTCGATGAAATATATGTTACTCTGTTTGAAAATAAGCGCGAAGGGGTCAAACGGTTGAAGTTGTTAATGGAAGAATGGGGATTCCGCAAACACGGCTATAAACCAAATGGCGAACTTGTTCTTGTGAAAACAATGGAAACATACAATTCTAACGAAAGTCCTAAATATAACTATCCAATTCTCAAATCCGCACCTGATTGCTATTTTCTGCCTATATATGCCCAGTATCATACAGATCTCTTTCCCGATATGATATTAAAAAATGAGGATATGCATCTGTATGAAGACAAAAAAGCTCATCGATATGCTTTGGAGAAAATCTATCTTTCTGGTTCTTATGACGCGCATGCTAATCCGGGAGATTTGTTTGTAATATACAGGATAGCGGATCAAGGCTATAAAAAGTATTCTTCTGTTGTAACTGGTATTGCCATTATCGAAAGCATAATCAAAACAGAAACTGCTGATGAATGTGTAAGTATATGCAAAAACCGTTCTGTGTTTACCGAAGAAGAAATCAGGGAAATGCATAAGACTCGTCCGATCGTTATTAAACTACTCGATTATATGCCTTTTGCTACAAAAGTAACTTTGGATCAATTAAGAGCAAACGGAATAGTGGGAAAAACCTCTGGACCACGTCCCTTTAATCAGATATCCAAAGAGCAATTCGAAATTATATACAGATTAGGAATGGAGGTATGAGTGTAATGAAAAGAAAAATACTTATATCCATAAATCCCGAACATGTTCAAAACATCATTGCAGGGATAAAGAAATACGAGTATCGCAAAATTGCTGCTAAACAAGATATCTCATCTATAATAATTTATGAAACGACACCCGTCAAACGAATTGTAGCAGAAGCTGAAATTGTAGACGTATTGGAGCTGCCCCCGGAGGAACTTTGGGAACAGACAAAAAATGAATCTGGCATTAGCAAAGCATTCTTTGATAGATATTTTAACAACAGAACAGTAGCTTTTGCGTATAAATTAGGAGAAATCAAAGTATACGATACGCCAAAAACATTAATGGATTACGGCATTAAAGCAGCTCCGCAATCCTTTGTATATGTTTAATTATGAGATGTATTTTCTGTGGAAACGATTCCTCGACATCAAGAAGTGAAGAACATATTGTTCCGGCATCGTTCGGCAATTCTATTTCAGTTTTACCCAAAGGTATCGTATGCGACAAATGTAATAATTATTTTGCACGTAAAATTGAATCTCCTTTTCTTAATTCAGAAGCTGTTCTTCAACTAAGACAAGAACTCGAGATACATAACAGAGACGGAAAAGTGGTAAATAGATTTGCTGACTTGCCAACTAAGAATATAATGCAAATTTCTCAAGATTTGCATCTTGTTATGTCGCACGAAGACAAAACCAAGGGAGAAGTTGAACAAGCTGTATTTGATTATCAAAAATACCTCAAAAGAACAGATGAATTACTCATAAAACCCGATTATAATTTATCTCGACTTTTAGCAAAAATGGCTGTGGAGGCTTTTGTATATAAATGTCTTGATGATATGAATGTAATAGATTACATTATTGAAGATGAGGCATTTAAAAAGATTCGGGAATATGTTCGTTACGGCGGAAATTACATTTGGGAGTACAGCGCTCGGAGAATTTATGCTCGCAACGAAGCGTATTATGGTGATGTCACAACTCACATCAATTATGAATTTGATTTTCTATTTACATCTCAAGGGAAAGCATATTTTATAATTGTTATGTATGGTATCGAGTATGTTATCAACATAATTGATAACACAATATCGGATTACGCTGAATGGCTAAAAGATAATCACCATATAAGCCCCTTATATATATCACATGAGCAACGAAAAAAAGAGTTTGAAGGATATACGCGCTTTTTTGCAAAGTAAAAAGGACTATATATTAGAATTAACGCCTGTATTTCATGCCACTACAATAAGATTTGGAATTTTGTTAAAAAGGAGGAAAATATTGTGACGCGATATTGTTGTGAAAATTGTTTCAAAAACTTATACGTCAAAGATTTTGTATCAAGCAAAAACCACATCGGGGATTGTGATTACTGCGATTCGACCAATGTAAATATCGTTTCTATTGAAGAAATAGGCCAATATTTTAGAGAGTGTTTTGGCAAGGCTTTTGAATCAATTGAAGCGGGCACGGGCGCAATGTATGACAGTGATACGAAAGAATATTTAGCCAATCAACAGTATTCAGTAATCGATATTGTCAATGAGGAAATGGTTTTTGAGGATGACACATCAGATGTTCTCCTCAGGGATATTATTGAGGAGTCTGGTCCAAGTTTCAGAGATATAAAACATGGTGAGTATGATCCATATGGTAACATTTATGAAGAAAATTTTGTTATAAAGAATGATTTGTACGGAATTTACGACACAAATATGTATTCCACATGGGAACGATTCAAATTTACGGTAAAACATTACAACAGGTTTTTTGACGTTGATGGTGTTATGTCAGGGATAGACGAAAGAAAAGCGTTGTTGGATAATTTGCGTCACTTTATCCTGGAGTATGCGGAATGTATTCCATGTAATTCTGTTTTTTATCGAGCAAGACAAGATTCTACACTGAATTTTGATACGATAATCATAGACAAGGAATTATCCCCTCCGCCACCTAATTATGCTCAAACAAACCGTATGAGCCCAGCAGGAATATCGTACTTATATTTAGCTTCTTCTATGGAAACTGCTTACAAGGAGTGTGGGTATAAAAGCGGCGACATTATAATAGCAAAATACTTTTCAAAGGCAGAATTACAAATTGTGGATTTCTCAAAAAATGTTTACATTGGACAAGCTAGTATTTTCAGCAACGATTACGATCATGATTCAAGATGGTACAATGACTTCTTAAATAAGTTCGCAATTGAAATAAGCAAACCGGTAGATAAGAAAAAAACAGATCTTACTTATGAATATACTGCTACGCAACTAATAGCAGAATACATTCGTGCTTTAGGATTTGATGGAATTTGTTTTAATAGCAGCACAGGATTGGGTAAAAGTTATTGCTTTTTCTATGGACCAGATTTGAAATATTGCAAAAGAGAATACGGCATATTGGATGAGGAAATGGACTGGTATTGCACATTATCTTCATTTCTTGATGCATTTCATATTAATGAAATAGCGTCATGTTCGTTATCCACCAACGGGAAATTAAATGAAGAAAAATTGCGTTATAACAGATGATTTCCATGGGGAAATATGTAGGTTTATAGACAATAGTCAATATACGCACACACAATGGGCAGTTTAAACTTTTTGAAATTAATGCGTGAAAAAAGTTGGCAAACGGAGGAAAAATTATGAGCAACAAAAAATCTAAAAACTTAAACAACTATCTAAATAAGATAGTTGAACATAAAGTTCTTAGTTGTATCATTGCGGTTCTGTTGTTTGTATTGCCGTTGATCGTAGTACATTTTCTTTTTAAGTGGAATAGCAATATAGAATGGATACAGGCAGAATGGGATGCTGGAGATGTAATTTCATATATAGCCGGCTTTGAAGCTTTTATCGGTACCACCTTTTTGAGTTTCCTTGCGTTATGGCAAAATCAACAACATAAACAAGAAAATGATAATAAAGATAAAATGTTGTTGGATGTTGAGAACGAAAAAATCCGATTATCCAACTTACCACAGTTTCTTATTCAAACTGCGGATTATAAAAAAGCAGTAGATCCAAACGCAAGAATATCAGCGCCGGGTCAAGACGTTGTAGTTCTTGATTATCTTAAAACTCATGGTTTCTTTGTTAATTCTTCAGGTACATATTGGATTCCGTATGATAAGATCCCCGGGATTGAAAGAAGCCAATTAAACAAACTTATTTCCGTTGTAAATTGTGGCAATAATACTGCACATCAAGTCAAGCTTTCGATAAGCATAAACGGAAAAGAATACCCAGACGAAAAAGCATTGTCTGTCAAAAAAGATGATGAGTTATATTTATATATCGGAATCGATAATAAGACTTCCATGCAAGATGATTTAATATTGACCTTAAGATATTTCGACTGTTTTCAAAATGTGTATGAGCAAAAATTCTTATTGAAAAATGAGCCTGAATGCATATATTTCAAATCATACTCAGATGTAAAATTGATAAACAAAAATAAAAGTATGGAGTTTACAATTCAACCATGAAAACAGAGAGGTGAATCAATGAAAGCAACAATTGTTGATATAAAACACTGTTTGTGCGATAAGAACATTTATTCCATTCTTGCTCCGAGTGTGTTTAACCCTACTCCCGAGCGGTTACTAAGCCGTGCTGTAAAATATAAAATAGACGATAAAACAAAAGCATATGCTTATTCGGGAAATGGCGATTACAAAGGGATTTTGGTTTTTAGAATAGAACATAAAACGGCCGAAATACTTGATATTGCCGTAAAGCCCGAGCACCAAGGTCAAGGCATTGGTAGTAAACTTATTGATTTTATATTTAATAGTTTTAATGTTGATAATGTTACCGCTGAAACTGATGACGATGCTATTGGGTTTTATAAAAAGTATGGGTTTACTATTGCTGACACAAAGGTTGAATTCGATGCAAAAAGGTATGTTTGCGTTTGTGAAAGTGTTACCCATCACTACGATTTATTGATAGACGAAAATAATGACCCTGTTCACGATCCGAAACCCTTACAGAATTATATGGACAAATGGGACGGACAAGTTTTCATTGACAAAATGGAGCTTGATAAAAATAGAAGCGTCCTTGAAATCGGTGTCGGAACCGGCAGATTGGCTGTTCGCGTAGCCCCTTTGTGCGGCGAGTTCCATGGTGTGGATATATCCTCCAAGACCATCGAACGTGCCAAAGCGAACCTTGCCAAGTTTGAAAATGTGAGACTGACTTGTGCTGATTTCCCTTCTTGCAAATTTGACCGTTCTTTCGATGTTATATATTCCTCCTTAACCTTCATGCACATTGAGGAAAAGCAGAAAGCCGTAAATGAGATTACCGGTTTACTGAATGAAGCAGGCAGACTTGTTCTTTCGATTGATAAGAATCCGAGCGAGTTCATCGACACTGGCACACGAAAGATCAGGATATTTCCCGATACGCCTGAGCAAATTAAAACTTATATTGCAAATTCAGGCTTATTACTAATAGAACACTATGAAACTGAATTTGCACATATCTTTGTCGCAACTAAGGAGTGAAAACATTGAAAAAATACGATATAACAAATACAGACCGAGAACTTATAGAAATTGCCCTGAAATGTTTAACTGATAATTTTGATGATGGCGTTTATAATCACACTGTTGGATGTGCTTTGCTATGTAAAAACGGAGAAATATACAAGGGTGTGAATTGTGACGGGATACACGGATCTTGTGCTGAATATATCACAATAGGAATTGCTATATCGAACGGTGAACGAAAATTTGACACAATTGTTGCAGTTCATGATAAAGCTCCGAATTGCGTTGTTTCTCCTTGTGGTAACTGCCGTCAAATGCTTTTTGAATACTGCCCTGATATAAAAGTAATTATTAACGATGAAAATGGTAATTTAATAAAAGTGACTGCAAAAGATTTATTACCGTTTGCGTGGCAGCCCGTTATCTGTTGAGTAAATCAAGGAGTTACAATGAACGAAAATATTTTAAAAGCATTCAAAAACGAATTAGGATATGTGAATGCTACTAATCAATATGTGGAATTATCTGTTAGACTAACAGAAAGAAATTATGATAGTGATTTAAAAAGCGACTTACACGCTTTGGCGAAAACTGTTAACTTAAATGTTTCGGCTCTTACTGAAGATTATATGGTTAGAGTTAGCAAAAGTTATATTGTAAATATCCATTCTTGCTTCGAAAACTTCCTTAAGACTTTTAAAACTTTACCAGGTTCCCCAACTAATATAACCACGAATAAAAAAGCTCCAGAAGATAGCTTGTTAAGATGGACGATAAATATTGCATTTAATGATATTGATGAAGAAATTAAAAACAATATACGCATATGCGAATACTATCGTTTGATTAGAAATGTTGTTGTTCATAATGGAGAACTTTCCTCTGAGGCTAAAAGCATACGCTCATCAATAAGGTGCGATGATAACTCAAGATTGAATGCCCCCAATGATATAAATTCCCTTACATTTGATGACCAAGTTTTGTTTTCTAGGGCTGCTTTCAATGTGGCAAAATATATTTTCAATAACTGTTACTATGATATTAATGCCATAATAGAATATCATAAATGCGATTTGTTGCATTTAATCAAACCACTACAAGAACCTACTTCTCGCCATAAAGCAGCTAAAAAGCTCAAACGGTTTATTAGTTTGTTATATCCAGAACTTTCATATGTGAATTGGGAAGAAGAGGTTAATAATTTGCTTAATTAAATAGATGAAATGAGGCATTAGCTTAAAGGTAAAGCATCCCCCTTCATAAGTGCATTGCTATTATTGGAATGTATTTATGAAGGGGACGATCGGGGTTCGAATCCCCGGTGCCTCACCATTTTATAAATTAGCAGTTATAATATATATGGTCTATGCCGCTCGCATAACGCAGGCGGCATAATGTTAAATTCCAATCCAACTTTGAGTTGGAAAAATCCAATAACTGCGTTATTGATTTATAACATTTTAACCTTTAAAATATAAATGTAGCTACAAGAAATATACAGGAGTGTAACTATGGATAATTTGAAGTTAAATGATACTATTTGTTTTTATAGAAAAAAGCAAGGCTTAACACAAGAGGACCTTGCTCAAAGGTTAGGTGTAACCAACCAATCGGTATCTAAATGGGAGTCGGCACAGTGTTGTCCGGACATTAGTTTAATACCAAAGCTTGCCGATATATTTGATGTTAGTATTGATGAGCTGTTTGGGAAAGAGCCAAAGCCAACCGTAAATAATTATGATTTATGTACCGAATTTCCTTGGCCGGATGATGAAAAACTACGTGTTGTTTTTGCAAAAGGTAGAAAAATTTTAGATAAATCTGACAATATTAACGAATGCATTAGCATCCGGTTTCCTCACGATTGTAATGAAACCACAAGGCAATATTTTAAAGTTGAAGTCTTTGGCAATATATCTTGTGATGCAAGTATCAATGGTGATGTTGTAAGCCACGGCGAAATCGAATGCAACGAAATTAATGGTGATATTAAAGAAAGTAGCCAAAATGTAAACTGTCAGGGTAATATAAACGGTAATGTAAACGCAGGAGCCAATATTTCTTGCGGCGGTTCAATCGGTGGCGGAGTTAATTGCGGAAACAATGTTTCCTGTGCGGGCGAAATAAACGGTGCTGTAAACTGTGGTGATAATGTTGCTTGCGGCGATAACATTAAAGGGGATGTTAGCTGTGGCGGTAGCGTTGAATGTAAAACAATTGAAGGCAACGTTGAATGTAAGGGAAATATTATTTATAAATAGTACCTAACCAACCTCTAATTTTGCCGACTATATAGGCGTAACAATCATGATTGAAGCAAAGGTGCAAAATGAAAACAAACGAAACATTAAAACTTATCGGCAATAAAGATTTTCTCGATAAGATTTATCAATTCTCATACCGAAGATGCAACACCTCATATGAAGCAGAGGATTTATGTTCGGACATAATTCTCGCAGTAATATCTGCCGTACATAATCGGGAAAGTATAGAAAACTTTTATGCTTTTGTTTGGACAATTGCACGCAGAGTGTATGCCGATTACTCTGAAAAGAGAAATCAAGCCCGTAAAACTGTTAGCATCGAAAACGGCGATTTGTTATTGGCAGCAAAAGAGAATGAAATTGATAGCTTTATTGAAGAAGCCGCCGAGCAGGAACAGATAAAGAAAATCTTTGCAGAGATTTCTTTTCTATCCAAAGCATACCGAGAGGTTATGGTGCTGTACTACATTGATGAAATGAAGGTTAAGGACATAGCATTAAAGCTCGGCATCAATCAAACAACAGTAAAACAGCGTTTATTTTTTGCACGTAATACAGTCAGAAAAGAGGTTGAAACTATGAATGAAAGAAATTTATCTTTAAAGCCTGTCTCTTTGGCATTTATAGGCACAGGAAATCCGCGTGGGAATGACCCACGAACAAAGGCAGAGCGTATTTTGTCCCAAAATATCGTTTATGCGTGTAAGGATAAGGCCAAGAGTGCAAAAGAGTTATCAGAAGAATTATGCGTTCCTATGCCTTATATTGAAGATGAACTTGATATTCAGATTAAAGGTGAAAATGGCAGTTATGGACTTCTTCGGAAAGAAGGAGAAAAGTATATAGCCAATGTAATTATTGTTGACAACAACGAGTTTGATGAAGTTGGAGAAATATATACCAAACATTTGGACGAACTTTCTGAAAAATTAAAAAATCATTTGAATGACACTAAAGAAAGCTTTTTAAACTTCCCTTATTTAAGCCCACAAACAGACTTAAGGTTTATTCTTTGGTCCTTGATAAACGAATCTGTATGGTTCATTAAAGAGCGTGTTGATGATATACTCGAAGAAAAGTTCTTTAAAGATATAAAATTGCCAGAGAGGAATTTTACGACAGTTGCTGTTGCAGTTGAAGACGGTACACCTTACGGTGGTAGGTTTTATGGTTGTGACGGAAATGAGACACGAGACTTTTGTGGTTATTCTTATGTTTTTATCCGCAATATCTATGGCAAAAGAATTGATAGACATTTTTATGCCGGTCAGGATATAACAAACGATGAAAAGATGAGTATTACATTAAAATCGATCGGTGGACTGTCTGTAAATGACTTAACCGAAAATCAAAAAGAAATTGCGGCTAAAGCAATTGAATGTGGATTTTTAAGAAAAGTTGGAGATGTTTTAGAGCCGAAAATAATAGCTATCTACCATGAAGATTGGGAAAAATACCGCGATCTTCTTCGAGGATACTATGATTCCGTTGAAGACATCTGTAATAAAATTGCTGTAGAGTTGCATGATTATATGGTGTCGCATATTCAAAAGCATCTTCTTAATGAATATAAATCATATAACCTACTGGTTGCAGGAATAAATGTTTTGAATGATTTGATTGAAAAATGTATTGCAGAAAACATTTTAACAGGGCCGGAAAAACGAATCGGTCCGGAAGGTGTATTGATGGTGATTGAAAAATAGTTAATGTTTTTTAAAAACGAATAATAACCTTACGTAATAAAAATATGACCTTAAAGCGAGTTGGCTTTAAGGTCATATTTTTATGCATATATTATATCGCTATTTACAAGTTCCGTAGCTCTACTTCGAATATTATTCATCCGAGCAACCCATTCCATTTGATCCTGGGATTTGAGTTGTTCGGTCACTCCTTCACGATCTGCCATTTGCTTAACCAAACGGTTGAACGTATCTTCAGCATCATGGTCGAGTTGGAGCAAGTAATCATAAAGTGTATGTTCGTTGAGCATTTTGTTGTAAAAAGGTTTGCTGTACTTTTGGATATAATTCAAATGCCGCTGTCCCCACACACCGATTGGTTCGCGTTCGGGTTCATCTTCGCCAGCGATGATATAATAATCTCCGCACAGTTCATACTTAAGCCCCGTTCTCTCGTCGGTAATAAATTTTGCTAATTGTTCCATAGTGTTTTCCTCCTAAATTTAAATGTGTACCTTAGACGGTAAACGCATTGTAAATCAATTTCTTCAAAAACACCAATATGCGGATTTGATATGGCAGAAATATATGTGTAATTGTCGGTTTTATTTAGTCTAATTTCTTGAATGCGCTAAGAATAACTGTGTCATTTAAATAGGTGTTTTACAGCTAATATAGAAAAACGGCTATTTTAATTATGAAATGACTATATGATTTGTCTTTGATTGCAGTATGTTTCGATATATGATACAATAAGTACACGAGGTGATATATAATGAACTTTGACTGGGTCAATCGGTTAGTAGAGATTTTATCTCAGTTTGGAGATCTACTGAAAAATATATGGAGTTGGTTTGTAGGTATCGCACCTACTATCGACGGAATATTCCTATCATTTATAACGTACTATACTTTTCGGTTAACTGTATTTCCTAAGAAGCTTAAATTTATAAACTTTAAGCAGAGTGCGAGTGCCTTTGATGGTGATTCTTTGGAAATCACCCTTGAAAACCGTTCTCTGTGTCCTGCAGTGATTGAATCGGTAGACTTAATTATTGGAACCAAAAAAGTCCAATTTTTTAGAGGCGAGTGTATTGTTGACGGTTTCAAAACTGCTAAAATTGAGATGCCTCGCTATTCACAGATTGTTTCAAATGGTGTCCCAATTGATATAGACATTTGCTCAATGGGAAACATCTCTCTTTTAGTTAAAACAACTCGCGGTATTCAACACATTAAATATGAAACCATTTCAAAATTAGCTTATCGGCGCATCCAAAAGTTAGAAGAAAAATTTGATCGTACAACGGTCTGCCGTAATTATTACGGAGATAAACTTGTTGTTCCAGGGGTTCGATATGCTCTCTCATATATTGACAATCAAGGAAACAAGCAGATTGTTTTTATTCACAATTCAGGTGTTATGAGCGCATCTCCTTTTGGCTATAACGGATTACCAAAAGAGGTTATGCAAAACGAAACTACTATTCGAAACCATTTTGATTCAGAATTTAAAAAACATAATCTTTCATATCATTTAGAAATCTTCCCAGAACCACCAAAAATAGAAGAGCCTATCAATCAATCTATTAATGAAAGGAAGGAAACAGATGGCACTATTAAGAAAAGGAGATTTGCCATATCTGCGACAACACTTTCGTTGATTATTTTATTTACTTTATCTCTTAGCTTAACTTGGGATATTGTTAGGTTTATTCAACCTTCACATCAGTACTATCGATTTTTTCCTTTAGTGCAATCCCTTTTTTTAGCAGGTTTTACTTGGATGGGCATCGCTACTACAAATGACATCCAAGTATTTAATGATTTAATAGAATCAAAGCCAAAAAGGAAAAATGTAATTGGCCAAATTTCGCATTTTTGTGCAGGTTTTTTGTTTTATCTTCCTGCTTTTGTAATGTGGCTGATAGACGTCATATTTAATAGAGGAAATTCATACGAAAGAAAATCATACCAGAAAAATGCGAAACAAAAACTTAATGCTTTTGATGCGAAACCACTTATTGTTAGAACCTTTACTATTCCTGCAACAATTATGTTGGTGATCGACATACTGATAGCTTGTCGGATTTTCCCAGAAAGTTGGATTCCTTTCACGCAAAGTATAATTGATGCTCTTGTTTCAAGTGTAGGTCTTATCTTTATTCTTGTAAACGCGAAACAAAAAGAAGAAAAGACTAACACAACGAAACGATAATCGTACTATTGAACAACACTTCCAACTCAAATGCTCATAACGATAAAAAACGTTATGAGCATTATTTTATTATTCAATCTCTTTTCCCTTGCCATATAGACGAATAAACTCATCTGCAAACTTCTTTACAAAATCTCGGTCAAGAGCTGTTGCTAAAGTTTCATCATTATTATTTGCTGTTTTTGTCCAGTTATATGATCCGTGCATAACATATTCAAAATCAATTATACAGAATTTATCATGCATCCTGTTCCAATCTTTCCAACCATAATGAGGTATAAGGACTAGATCAAAATTATCAGAAAGTTGCTGATAATATTTGCGGTTAGAATCTTCTTCGGAAATTATTAATCGAATATGTACACCCTGTTTCTTTTTAGATAACAACTCATCTATTATTGCTTGATTGCTTAGCCAAGCTACGGCTGCCCAAATAGTGTATTTCGCATCACGAATACCTTGTATTATGGTTTCTTGTATTTCAGTAAACATTACATCATGTTCTTTGTATTCAACATCTTCCGCACAAAGTATTTTAGGGCGAATAGGTACGCCTCCAAGCCCATAATCATCGCTTTCTTCATACACATAATTTACAAGTTCATATAAATCATCATGTAAGCTGTTTGCTTCATCGAGCAATGGGACCGGTATGCGTATTTCGATGTTTTCATATCTTTGCCCAGAACGACCATATTTAATAAACTCATACTGCGGCAAATTATTTATTTGAGCGCGCCGTAGAATTGGTAGCAGGGATTCCTTCTTTTCCTTGAATTTGCTATCAAATTTTAGCACGTCAATCATTGTTTGTAAAAACATATTTGTATTCATTGTGTTATCTCACCTTTAAAAAATCTTCTTTCCCTTGTTAATGCGTAGTGAAAAATTCGCATTTTATACATTTTTTAAACTGTAATTTTTCTCCCAAAAGTTTTGGGTGTGTTTAGATGAACCTTCCGGTTTTTGAAATAAGCATTGACCTTTTTCTTGATACTTGACAATTTGTTTAAGTTCCGCAAGTGCAAGACGATGTGCGGCTTTTGAATACGAGGTATCATAATAATCAACCTCGCATAGTATCTTGACGACAATGTCATAACCCTGTTCACGATATTCTCGTATTTTTTTAGGCACAAACTTTTCTGTATTCCCTGTTATATAGTGGTAGATATGACCATTAGAATTTAACAATCTCCCTATTAAGTTTGTTGCCTTACCAATATAAAAACAGTATTCGCTATCATTGATAATAGCAAAAAAACCATATACACCAACAATATTATCTTTATTCTCTACACCTGTAGGAAGATAAACACCCATTTGTTTTGCTTTTTCTATTTTTTGATTAATTGTCATTCAAAGAATATCTCCTTTTTGAATTCTAATTATTTTAAACTCATTATATCACATATTAACACTTTTTTCAATAAAACTACAGCGGTAAGGTCTTGTTTCCTTTCCGCCATGGAGGACTTCACATTCCTCTCTCGTTTTTGCATATACATTAATTTTTTTGCTGTCAGCGAGTCTTGGGTAGAAACCGCCTTCACAAGAGTTGTGGTTTATCTAGCTCAAACCTATCAACCCTGATTGATTTTGTATATACAACCCATCTTGTATATACATTTTAGTTCATTGTTTTTTGAAAACACTAATGTGCTGATCGGGTACGGTAAGAATATATGTGTGATTGTCGGTTATTTTAAGTTTGATTTCTCGAATCCGTTAAGAACAACCGTACCAAAAATCCAAAAGAGGCTTTTGTCTCGTTTGGATTTTTTTGTTTGATTTGTAGTATTTAATCCTTGCGGTCTCTTGACCCGTGAGGGTTTTTGCGTTAAAAAAACAGTCCAGTGTACTATTTTTAGTAAAAAGTGGTAGGCCGCTACTTCAAGGTCTCGGTAGCCGCCTCGGTCGGTGCTTCTGCGCTTTGCACAGAGGTGTCCACAGGACTCCCGCACCCTGTCACTCCGACCAAAAATCCGAGTAAGCCTAAAGGTTTGCTCGGATTTTTTTAGATGGAAGAACATGAACTTTAGGTAGACGGTGCGCAGACAGGTTCCGAATACAAATATACCACTACGGTTGACTTTCGGTGCGATTTATGATATTATACAAAATATGCAAAATAGGAGGCCCCGAATGACTCAATACCTTTATACTACCCCCGTTCTTTGTATGATGCTTTTGTGCATGCTCTTTTTAACTGTTACAAATGAGTTTATCTTAGCTACACATAAAAAAGGTTTTTTTATTGCTTTTTTAGGCGAGTTTTTCATAATAATATGTGAAGTGTTATCCATTTTTTTAAATAGTTCCGCAATAGCATTTAAGCCAATCCACTTTTTATCAAATTATTTAGGTTTTCTTCTTTCTCCAATTTTAATCATTCTTTTTGCAACTTCAATAGGCAACTTTCGTCGCTTTAAAGGCGCTATTATCGGCATCATTGCTTATTTTGTCTTGCTTAACTGTCTGGTTATGACAAAGCAACTGTTTTTCATAGATTCTCAAAATAATTATCATCGTGGATTATTGTTTCCTATATATGTTATCTCGTATTTTCTTGCAGTTATATACTTGCTCTACGAAACGCTCAGATATTCGCGTAAAGGCTTTTTACAACATAAAATCTTCGCCTATCTTTTAAGCTTTTTCTTTCTTGCATCAATTTCTATACAAGTCTTCGACCCCAAAGTTTATATGACAAGAATAACGGTTGTTATGAGCCTATGTGCTTATTACGCCTATAACATCGAGTTGGCAAATCTTTTTGACAAACTTACAGGTATTCTTAATCAAGGAACATATTTAAGAAAAGTAAAATACTTGAAAGAGGAACAAATTGTAATAATTTTAGATATTGACAACTTTAAAGGAATTAATGACAATTACGGTCATCAATTCGGTGATGAATGTCTAAGTAATATTTCTCGCACGATTAAATCGGTTTTTGGAAATTATGGCCAGTGCTACCGAATTGGCGGTGATGAGTTTGCGGTAATTTTAAGAAGATATCACAACGTGGAGGGTTTAATAAAGCGTTTTGAAATCGCCGTTGCCGATAAATTTAAAAACAAACCCCGCCAATTATCACTTTCACTTGGTTATTCCAAATACGAAAACAATGATTCTTTTGAAGCCGTGATACAGCGTGCAGACTCTAATATGTATAAAGCAAAAAAGCAAAATAAGGCATTAGAAATAACGGCTCTCAAGACCAATTAACGATTATCAGGAATAATCTCCTTCCGTTATGAACTCTCGTACCAAAAATCGACAGGTTTCGACCTGTCGATTTTTTATCCATTGCGAAAGCAATGGTATATCATCACGCTTTTGCGTGTATACCATCAGCCGTAGGCTGTATTTTCTTTCGCAATGATGATATACAAAACTTAGTTTTGGTGATATGCAATTCCTTGCAGAATTGATGATATACAATGCTTCGCATTGATTTGCACGAGAGTTCGAATTCATGCACAAAACTGCAAATAATATCTTTTTCATAGTCAACTGCCAAAAATTCCAAGGACGTTAAGTTCTTGAAATTTTTACTTATTACCTATTACCTCTTCACTCTTCACTAAAAAAAGTCCTTGGAATTTTGAGGTAATAAGTAAGAAGTAATAGTTAAGAAGTTCGGTGTCTGCTTCGCAGACGAATTTATAAAATTTCACAAAATGCCGATTTCGGCATAAACTTTATAAAATAGCACTCTAAATGCCGAAATCGGCATTTTATTTTTTTACCGCATTTTCAGGTTTTATATAGGTTTTACGCTGTTTACCGACTGCTGAAACTCAGTATTTATGCGGGTTTGTGCTTGATAACTATATCGCTACTCGGACCAAAACCGCTGAAACTTAAGTGTTTCAGCGGTTTTTCTTATATCTTAATAAAATTTCAAGGCCTCTTGATTTTTGGCACAAAAATCAAGAGGCCATATTTTGTGTTGCTGAAAATTTCTTGACAATATACATATATATAATTGTATGCGTAATTTTTGTTTTAGGTGGAATTATTATGAATAAATTTTTTACAAAGATTTTATTATGTATATTAACTGCAATAATAGGATTAAGATTTATTGTTTGGCATATAAATCTTGTCATTGCTAGAGGATACCATTTTAGACAAATTTTCAATTGGGGTACTTGGATGAATAAACATCTCTTGGTAATTTTAGGTATTACTATTTTTTTAGAAATAGCATTTTTAATTATTTTTAGAGATAAAAACAGGAAAGCAAAAAAATTAAAATCCAAAAAAGAAAAAATCGATAATGTTGAAACTATTATAGATTAGGGAGATAAAACTATGAACATTACATTTTCTAATATCGACAACGTAAAAGAAATTAAAATGCTTTCTGCAAGTGCAACATACGGTATGGGGCTATTAACATCGATTGTTTTTGGTTTTTGTAATATCTTCGGTACACAATGTAAAATGTATGACAAAAAGATAGAAAAAACAAAAAATACTGCTGCAAGTATACTAATCGAAAAGGCTACTGCCGTAGGCGCTAGTGGTATTATGAATGTTCAATTTCAAATTCACGGTACAACAGTTTTTATGTATGGCATAGCATATAACGAAAATTAAATCTTTAAGAGCGGTACATACCGCTCTTTTCTTTTATATACAAATTAAAAAATTCATATTTTATTATTGAATATAATATAAAAATCATATATAATATTTTTGTAAACTACTGCAAAGGAAGTGAATTCATTGGCTATAAGCGAAGATAAGTTGCGTGAAAATCTTGCAAGAAATTTGACACGCTATCGCAAAGCGTTAGGTCTTACACAAACCGAACTTGCCGAAAGACTCAATTATTCTGACAAATCAATCTCTAAATGGGAACGTGGCGATGGTCTACCCGATCTTTCGGTTACTGCACAACTTGCTGAAATCTTTGGACTTACAGTCAATGACCTAATTGCTGATAAACCACGGCGCAAACTAATGACTACTCGCAACAAGATTATAATCACTCTTCTTTCAATAGGTATTGCTTGGCTTGCGGCAACGGTGCTGTTTTTCCTTTGTGAAATCATTTTTCCAGAAATCAAGATTTGGTGGCTTTTCTACGTATATGCTATACCAATAAGCGCTATTGTAGGTATTGTGTTTTCATGTATATGGTGGAAAAAGATACATATATTTGCATCTATTTCTACTCTTATTTGGTCAATAGCTCTTTGCATTATGTTAACTGTTGCTATTCCGAAAATTTCACTTATTTTTATTGTTGCGGCTGTTGTTCAGGTACTAACTATACTTTGGTTTATGATTAAAAAACAATAAACTCTTAACCGATTTGTGTAATGACTATACAAATCGGTTTTTTCTATTGAAAAAATGAATGTTTTGAGTTATAATACTAAATTGATAACTACCAAATTTAAGGAGATTTAAAACATTATGAAACTTGGTATGGTGGGACTTCCAAACGTTGGTAAGTCAACTCTTTTTAATGCAATTACAAATGCAGGCGCTCAGTCAGCTAACTACCCATTTTGCACTATCGAGCCAAATGTTGGTATGGTAAGTGTTCCTGATGAACGCCTTGAAAAATTAGCCGAAATTTACAATCCCGATAAATTCACACCTGCGGTAATCGAATTTGTTGATATTGCTGGTCTTGTAAAGGGTGCATCAAAAGGTGAAGGACTTGGTAATAAGTTTTTAAGCAACATCCGCGAGGTTGATGCCGTAGTTCATGTTGTTCGTTGTTTTGAAAGCACCGACATTATCCACGTTGAAGGTTCGGTTGATCCACTTCGTGATATTGAAACCATAAATCTTGAATTGATACTTTCTGATATCGAAATCGCTCAGCGCCGTCTCGACAAAGCAATCAAGGCCCTCAAAGGCGACAAGTCAATGCAGGCAGAAGTTGATTTTTTAAAACGACTTATCGCCCACTTGGAAGAAGGCTTACCAGCACGTTCGGTAGATGTTGTTAGCGATACCGAAGCTGAAGTATTGGCAACCACTTCCCTACTTTCAGCAAAACCTGTAATCTATGCTTGTAATATGAGCGAAGATGATTTTAAAAATGGTATTGATTCTAATGCTGGTTATAACGCCGTAAAAGAAGCCGCAGCTAAAGAAAACGCTGAAATACTTCCTATTTGCGCAGCGCTTGAATCCGAACTCGCAGGTCTTGATGATGAGGAAAAAGCAATGTTTTTAGAAGACTTGGGGCTTGAGCGTTCAGGTCTTGACCGAATGATTCAAAAATGTTACAGCCTTTTAGGCCTTATCTCATATCTTACCGCAGGTAAACCTGAAGTTCGCGCTTGGACTATCGAACAAGGAACAAAAGCTCCTCAAGCAGCAGGTAAAATCCATACCGACTTTGAACGTGGATTTATTCGCGCTGAGGTTATCGCTTATGATGACTTTATGGCTTGTGGTGGCAATATGGTAACAGCAAAAGAAAAAGGTCTTGTTCGTAGCGAAGGTAAAGAATACGTTATGAACGATGGCGACATTGTTCTTTTCAGATTTAATGTATAACACTTAAATAATCACCCAAAATAATTTTGGGTGATTATTTTGAAAAAGCACAAATGTAATCTTACTTTGTTTTGCATCGGCGCTATTGGTTATGGACTTGTCGAGATTTTATGGCGTGGTCGAACACATTGGTCGATGCTGTTTGCAGGTGGCGTATCATTTTGGGGCCTTTCAAAAATATCAGAATGGCTTAAAAATTCCTGCCTTTTGGTAAAAGCTATTGTAGGATGCGCATTTATAACTACTATTGAATTTATACTTGGAATATTATTTAACGTAATTTTAAAACGAAAGGTTTGGGATTATAGCCGTATGCCGCTAAATTTTTGTGGTCAGATTTGTGCGTTGTATTCTTTCTTTTGGTTAGTATTAAGTTTTATATTTATTCCATTATCCGATAAAATCAAAAAGAAAATGAGGTGATACCGTGACAAAGTTTTTACGAAGATGCTGGGCAGAGATTGATACAAACGCCCTAATACATAACTTCAATATTATAAAATCAACTGCCAAAGTTCCCGTTTGCGCTGTTGTAAAAGCTGACGCTTATGGTCATGGTGTTGACATTGTTGCTCCTATTTTACAAAATTTGGGTGCTGACAGCTTTGCTGTATCAAATATAGAAGAGGCTATACAGCTTCGCACCTCAGGCATTACAAAGCCTATTTTGATTTTAGGATACACACCGACAGAATATGTTTGCGAACTTAATAAGCATGATATTTCACAATGTGTATACTCACTAGATTATGCAAAAGAACTTTCTAACGAAGCTACGAAAAGCAGTAACAATGTTAAAATTCATCTTAAACTAGATACAGGTATGTCACGAATCGGTTTTGACTGTCGTGATAACAACCTAAATGGTATTAATGATGCTTTAAACGCTGCAAAACTTGATGGCTTTATATTAGAGGGTGTGTTCACCCACTTTGCTGTATCAGATAGAAACGAATTGCAAGAAGACAGATTCACAGATGAACAATATAACCGATTTAGCCAAGCGATAGACTTTTTGAAATCAAATGGTTTAAACCCAAAATTCAGCCATTGTTGCAATTCGGCAGCATTATGCCAAGATGATGATAAGCATTTTGATATGTGCAGAGCAGGTATCATACTATATGGACTTACCCCATCATCCGACCTTACTTTGCCACAAGATTTTATCCCAGTTATGAGTTTTAAATCGGTCATTTCACAAGTGAAACAAATTCGCAAAGGCGATACAGTTAGTTACGGTAGAACATTTAAAGCAACAAAAGATATGACTGTGGCAACTGTCAGTGCGGGTTATGCCGATGGTTATCCACGACTACTTTCTAACAAAGGTTATGTACTGATAAACGGATGTCGCGCAAATATTATCGGTCGCATTTGTATGGATCAATTTTGTGTTGATGTTAGCGAAATTGATAATGTTAAACGTGGCGATGAAGTATTGCTTTGGGGTAAAGAATTACCAATAGAAATACCCGCCGATATTATTGGTACCATAAATTACGAACTTGTTTGTGGCGTGTCAAGCCGCGTTAATAGAATAAAAATATAATTATAAAATAAAAACCTCTGCTGTTTTGTACTGCCCCAAATTGTGCAGACAGTACAAAAAGAACCCCTATGGTAGTTAAAATTTAATTTTAAGCAATATACTGACATCGTTTTTCTAGTGGTGTCAGTTTTGTTTTTAGTTGTATTCGTTGATTGTTATAGAAATG
>JAZRKK010000033.1:0-7794 GCA_045646305.1 Acutalibacteraceae bacterium | reverse complement strand
CTTCCGCGGGAAAATCCGTTGGAGTCGCCAGCGTACGCAGTTCCTTGAAATGTATTTTAACCATCCTATGTGTGATTGTGGAGTCGTAGGAAATGAAGAAGTTAATCCCGAATGGAAGACTCCGAAGAAGACGATTCGTGAACACTTGGACTACAAATTTATTATGGCGCTCGAGGGTAACGACGTTGCTACGAACCTGAAGTGGGTAATGTCGTCAAATAGTCTTGCCGTAATGCCCCGCCCAACTTGTGAAACGTGGTTTATGGAAGGCAGATTGGTGCCTAACGTTCATTACGTAGAAATTAAGTCTGACCTTTCCGACCTTGAGGAACGTATGAATTATTACATCTCCCATCCCGATGAGGCCCAGCGTATTATTGATAATGCGCATGAGTTTGTGCGTCAGTTTATGAACGAAGAACGCGAACAACTCATTCAGTTCCTCGTGGCAGAAAAATACTTCCGCCTTTCGGGGCAACAACCTTTGTAAACGGTGAACGTTTAACGATTAACGTGGAACGGTGAAGGGTTAACGTGGAACGTTTAACGATAAAAGCTTAACGAAGAACCGTCACGTGACGTAAGCATAGAGTGCAAACTTATTTGTAGTTTGCGAACCTTATTAACGAAAGAAGCAATGCCTCACGCCTCTGCGGGACATTGCTTCTTTTTATTTGCTGTGCGGAATGTAATAGGTTCACGAAAATCTGTCAGTAACAACCCACTACACAGCATGTTATGACTTATGGCTGAATTGTTATGAACACTAAAAAAGGAGAGGCTTGAACCTCTCCTTTGTGCGCCTGATAGGGCGCAAACCAATACTTTTTATTTGATTGATTTTGAGAAGTTTATACAAATTGAATTTCCAAAGTTGCAAAAATTTCTGCAAAATCGTTTCAATGAACGCTGGTTAATTTGAGTGCAAAGGTTGCAATTTTATTTTGAAAGAACAAAACTTTTTTTCTCCTTTTTCACAATGAGATACATAAAATTCATTTTAACGGATAGCCTACATAATAGAATAGATGTCTATTCTTTTGCAATATATACTGCAATAATGCTTTTTTCTGTTTGCTTGGCGGTGTCTGCATTTTCATAGAAAGCACATCCAGCAAAAGAAAATAAATAAAAATAAGGGGGTGGGTGTCCTCTCTGGTGCGGATGGTATATATAATTTTAGCCTAAAAATTTTCAATCTCGTTTTTTCAGCTTCAACATCTACCTAAAAAGTGGTAACAAAAACGTGTTACATAGTAAGCACAAACCACAACAGAATTATATTTAACACGAACAGAAAACACCCTATAACAAACTTTGTATTATAGCTTAAAGTCTGTTTGTCCGTATGGGGTGTTTCTGTTATTGTATTCTTTGTACTTTTGCTCTTTTTCTTTGCTTGTGCTTTCCTCTTACGCTCAATTCTTTTTTGCTCCTTAATGATACGCTCTTTCTCTTTTATTTGCAGTTTCAAATAACGTATTGTATCATCCAACATTTCGTTGGTATCTTTATATTCTACAACATTTTCCGTTTCTACCTCTTCTATGTATTCATCTGGATATTCTTCTGCTCTATCCTCAAAATATTCTGCACCCTCTCCAGTGTGCATATATCTGTCGTACATATCATCGGTATAATCGTTGTCGTAGTAGCTCATTGAAATTTGCTGTTTGATTGTATGATATTTTGCATTAAGCTGTCTATTTCGCTTGCAACGCTTTTACTCCAGATTGTAAGAGATACAAGCATATTAGTTGGGTTGTTTGTTCCTATAAGCAAAATACAAGGATCTGAGGCATTTTCTTGCTCACTACAAAGATAAGGAGCATTCTCTATTCTGCAAGAAAGTATATCGTTGAAATTATACTTTTCATCGTTAATAAATAGCACTCTGGAGTATGCAAATTCTAAGATATATTTCATTCTCTTTTTGCTAATCCAAATTAGATTTGTAACCTTTCCGTACTCTTCCGAAAGAGATTGTACATAATTGTTCCACTCTGTGCTCATATCTATCTTAATCTTCGTAGTTTTCTAATTTGATACCACCTACATAATTACCGCCTCTTTCTTCTGTTTTAATAGTCTCTTGTTCTTTAGGCTTATTCTTTGATATGGTTGTGATATTATGATTAACCTTAAACGACAATATTTGTAGTTTCTGCATATCGCATAATTGAGATAAGAACACGCCCAGCACTTCAATAATAAAAGATGCTACTAATAAACCGCCACCAAAAGACAACCAAAAAGGAGACCAAAAATTATCTTCTGCCCAGATACCAACAATAGCACATACAACACTTAACACAATTCCAATAATAGAGGAAATTTTATAGTTCCTGGCTTTCTTACTTTTAGAGTTGCAATTATTCTCTAATTGTAGTAATTCATTGCTTGTGCTTTCTATTAGCTTCATTTGTATAATAACTTTTGTGCCTCAATTCCCCAGATAGGCGGTTTTCAAAGGCGAAGCGTGGGAACTGTTAGCTATCACTTTATCGGAGGCTCTGGACTGCCTAATCACAAGTAATAACAACAGCCCACGCCTCTTTTATTGCATATTTTGAAATACACAACATAGGCGTAAGCAAGTTTGTTATTGTCCTTGTGATTTTGGAAATTGTCCAGATTTCCGACAAAAGACAACGCTAAACGCTTACACGTATTTAATACCTCATTTGTTGAGGCTCTGCAAAAGTACATAAAATATTGCTAATTCTTAAACTTTTTGATTAACAAACGCCTATTCATAGATGTAATTAATATATATATATCTATGAAAGCATTAAATTTCTATGAGCGTGCAGTGTTGCACGAATTGGTAAAGTTAAGTGAAGAGGGCGTATTAAGTCGCTCATATCAACAAATTGCAAATGAGATAGGCGGTATTACCTACCAGTCTATTAAAAACTATCTGGATAAGTTTGTAATGTATGGTGTCGTTGTCGTTATCAACAAAGGCACACACCGCCAGATATTCAAATTTGATAATGAGGCGATAAATAAGTTGTTAAGTAAATGAACTATGAGAATAAGCGTTTATACGTTGATGTGTCGAAATGGGGCGCACCTACAAGATACGTAACATTTAGTATTGATTTACTGGATTGGCTAATAGAACAAAACTTATCTACTATAGAAATGAATTTGTTTTTGTCTATTGCTATGCGTTATGATAATGCACACGAAAGCCAAAGGAAACCGCAAGGCTATAGCTATGCAGATTTAGCCGAATTGGGGCGATGTTCAAAAAATGCGGTTATAAATGCAATAAAGAATTTAATTGATAAGAAACTACTATGTTGTGTAAATAAGAATAGGCGTGCAGGGCGTGGAAAATTGCAATATATACCAGATATTGAAAACATCCACAAAGCACTAAAAGCCTATGTGAATAAGTCGTAATGTACCATTCCAGTGGTACAAAATATACCATTCCAGTGGTACACAAGCAAAGCTAACAAAATGTAATATACCATTCCAATGGTACACAAGAGGGCAATATATACCACTCCAGCGGTACACAAGGAGATTATAAAAATTTATAATTAGTTGAATATTAGCGATTAGAACTATTTGCAAGATTGAGGCTAATATATAATAAATAGTTCTTGTTTTAAGAACTATTTTATAACAGAGATAAACATATAATAACTACCTAAATTAAATGGCAGTACTTTCTTTAGATTTAGCCAATAGTTGCGGTTATGCAGTTTATAAAGGTGGGCAAATTGTAGCTTATGGCGTTTGGAATTTGTGCAAGCATAAAAGAGGCATACCCAAACAATCACATATAGAATTATACGAACTTTTAGAGAGGGCAACACAAAAGTACGGCATAACAAAAATTGTACTGGAAGATGTCTATTTCCCAGCAAACAACAAAGAAAATGAATACAAGTCGTACAATGCTGTTAAAAGCCTTTTGAAACTGCAAGGTGTCGTTGCCTTATTTTGTGAGTGCTACAATATTCCTTATCATCCTATCAGTGCAATGATAGCCAAACGCTTTATGTTTCGTGCTACTAACAAAATGGGGCGTGATATTCTTAAAAAGAGAATGATTTTAGCGGTTGAGGCTTTAGGCTACACGCTCCCAGAAAGGCACAAAGACGATGTTGCAGATGCAATAGGGATATTATGTACATACCTAAATGAGAAGATTAAAAGCAATTAAAAGCAAACCGCCACTCCCAGAAATATACCAGGAGTGGCGGTTTTTTATTGCTGTTTCTTGTACTTCATACCTTTGCGTGTCATTTGCTTAGATGTGTATAATTTGCGCTCTAAGCCGTTTATTTTGTCAAAGGTGCGTAAATCCATATTGGCAACTTGTTCTATGCTCATATTGCTTGGCAGATAGCGGAAATAAAGATTATTGCAAGAAATACAACGCCCAGCGCAAGCCTCGTAAATAGAAACCTTGTCTTTCCCTAATGCTTTGGCTGTGTTGTGCAAACTGGTAAAAGCACCTATAAAGCGTTTTAGCGGATTGAATACTAAAACTATTTTAGCATTATTAGAACTTAGCATTTGTATTTACTTTTATATAGTTATTAAATCCTCTTAGAGCTGCCGTTTTTCTATCGTAGTAGGTGTTGTTAATCTCCCTAACAGATGTTTGCGCTAAATCGGCAACAAGGTTAATAGGCATACCATTTGCAACGGAATTTGTTATTTGTGTGTGTCGCAATGTGTACATAGTTGGCTTAAATCCCCAGTTATAGTATTGTGCTGCCTTTTGCAATAGCTCGTTAATCGCAATATTGATTTTGTTTCTTTTTACATACATATCGCCTTTGGTGCTCTCCAGATAGGGGAACAAGTAGCCTTTTTTGCGTTTGCCTTTGTACTTTTCTATGATTTTAAGAGCCTCAACGCAAGTAATGGGAATTTCGCAAATAGTGGCGTGTTCTCCTTTCTTGTGTGGTGCATATCTCCAACACCAACAATCATAATCTTTATTATACTGGAAGTCTGCAATATCAAAAAGCAAAATATCATAAGGGCGTGAAAAAGTATAATACATAAGTAGGGCAACATCCAACAACATTGTTTTTGCCTCATCTGTGTCGTTTTTGCTCTTGCTTAGTTTTATATTGCTTACGTTGAGGTTTTCAAGTTCTTTTAATTGTTGAGGTGTCAATGTTTCTTGCTTTCCGTTCCTTTTGTTATTGGGGCGTAAATTCAATGTGTAACTATGATTGAAAGAGAAACAAGTGTTACCCTTAATCTGGCGTTGATAGTGATATACAACGTGTCTAAAAGCGTTCATACTATCCCTTTTGCCTAATTTGGGGTGTGTATTCAAATACTTTTCCCAGTCTTTATATATCTCTGTGTTTATGGTTGCTACTGGAATATCTGCAAAAATCCTTTCATTCTTGCCGGCTTTCTCTCTTTGAGCAAGTAGTTTGTTTATAAACTTAGAGTATATGTATTTGTTGCTTGAATTTCTATCGCAATTCTCTTTGTGGATAGTCTGGGCGTGTTCCAATAGGGTAACAGCGTGTTGCGCCATTATAGGAGCATTGTGTTCGCCCTCAATGCTTTTCAATAACTCTTCGGCTGAATTAAAATCGATACTTTCCAACAATTGAGTAACCACATTTTCCCAGTGCTCCAATACTTCATTATCGCTATCGGAATGCTTTAGCTTTTTGGGAAACTTTCGTGTTTTGTTGTCAAAATCGTTTGGGGTGTTTGTTAGTTTACCCTTACCAAACAATTTATTAACGCTTTTTGATAGTGTACGTTGTTGTATTTGGTCGTACACAAACAGATGAATACTATTGCCCTTTGTGGCAAAATAGATTTTGAAGATTGGTTTGCATTGTGCGCACTGCATAATAATTTAATTTTAGTGCGTTGATGAAAGGAGATTGCACAAAAAAAGTTGCAATAGTTTTTGCAAAATCTTTTGAAACTATTGCAACTTTCGTGCCATTTGGATTAAACAAGTTTATGTTTAACTTGCTGAAAACCAATCAATTTTGTAGAATTTCATACTAAAATGAAACCTCGATTGTGCGCCTGATAGGACTCGAACCTACACATCTCGCGATACCAGATCCTAAGTCTGGCGCGTCTACCAATTTCGCCACAGGCGCTTATGGGGTGCAAAGTTACACTCTTTTTTTGAACTGCCAAACTTCGAGGGGATTTTTTGAGGGCGCGGGGGTGCATGCCTTGTGTTAGGGTGGGGAGGGAGTGTGTTAAAAATGGTGCTTTTTAGGATATTGACGTTTAGGGGTTTAGAAGAGGTGATACAGTTTGAGAGTTAGGAGATTCTTAAAGTAAGATTGTGCGCGCTAAGTTACTAACTCGAACCACAATTTGAGGATGAATTTTTCGCGTTACAGATGGGGGAGGGGAAAATATGCTTGTGTGATTGGGCGATAGGGATAAAAAATAAGGGAAGTGAGGGCGAATTTTCGGAGTTGGAGAGGGGTGAGTAGGAGATTTTTATTTAATTTTGTGGTAAATTAGAATAAGTCTTGTTATGAGCGACGAAACTAAAGACCTTCAAGAAGAGATTGAGGCAGTAGAAGATACGCAGACGGAAGCACATTCAAGTTATGTTCCTGCATCAGGAAATGGCGAAGATGTGCGCCATCAATTGACGGGCATGTACCAGAATTGGTTTCTGGACTATGCCTCTTACGTGATTCTTGAGCGTGCCGTCCCCCATTTGGGAGATGGCCTGAAACCTGTGCAACGCCGCATCTTGCATACGATGAAAAGAATGGACGATGGGCGTTACAACAAGGTGGCAAATATTGTGGGTGAAACGATGAAGTTCCACCCTCATGGTGATGCCCCTATTGCTGATGCGCTCGTTGGTCTTGGACAGAAGGACCTGTTAATTGATTGTCAGGGAAACTGGGGAAATATCCTTACGGGTGACGATGCAGCTGCGCCTCGTTATATTGAAGCGCGCCTTTCGAAGTTTGCGCTCGACGTCATGTTCAACCCCAAGACTACGGAGTGGAAGTTGTCCTACGACGGACGTAACAAGGAACCCATTAGCCTTCCCGTGAAGTTCCCGCTCTTGCTTGCGCAGGGTGCAGAGGGTATTGCCGTGGGGCTTTCCTCAAAGATTCTCCCCCACAACTTTGGTGAACTTTGTGAGGCAGCAATAAGTTATCTGAATGGGGAAGACTTTAAGATTTATCCTGACTTCCAAACGGGCGGTCTTATAGACGTAAGTAAATATAATGACGGAAGCCGAGGCGGTAGCGTACGAGTGCGCGCAAAAATAGAAAAGAGAGATAACAAGACGCTTGCCATAACTGAAATTCCTTACGGAAAAACTACGGGCACGGCACAGAAGCAGAGCGCTTTTATTGACAGCATCCTGAAGGCGGCTGAGAAGGGGAAGATTAAGGTACGCAAGGTGGAAGATATGACGGCTGCGAACGTCGAAATCTTAGTACATCTCGTTCCTGGAACTAGCTCTGACAAAACTATCGATGCCCTTTATGCATTTACTGATTGTGAAATCAGCATTTCGCCTAATTGCTGCGTAATTGACGATAAGACGCCCCGTTTTTTGAGTGTCAGCGATGTGCTGAAATCTTCGGTGGACAACACGAAGTATCTCTTGCAACGCGAACTTGAAATCCGCCGTGGCGAACTCTTAGAAAGTCTTCACTTTGCGTCACTTGAACGCATCTTTATCGAAGAGCGCATCTATAAAGATAAAGCCTTTGAAAATGCGAAGTCCGTAGATGCCGCGTGTGAGCATATTGATGAGCGCCTTACGCCTTACTATCCGAAGTTGATTCG
>JAZRKK010000032.1:0-6920 GCA_045646305.1 Acutalibacteraceae bacterium | reverse complement strand
CCTTCCGAATTCATAAGAAGCGTTATGGTCATCGCATAAGCGTCTTTACCGAGCTTTTTACGAATAAGTTCGGTACCGCCAAGCATATTGGACCATTGGTCGTCGCCGCCAAACTGCATATTACAACCGTAGTTTTTGAACAAATGATAAAAGTCGTAACTCTGCATTATCATATAGTTGAATTCAAGGAAAGAAAGACCTTTTTCCATACGCTGTTCATAGCAACGCGCACGAAGCATATTATTAACAGAGAAATGAGCGCCAACCTCACGAAGCATATCAATATAGTTGAGGCCCAAAAGCCAATCGGCATTATTTACCATGATAGCCTTATCTTCACCAAATTCGATAAAACGCTCCATCTGCTTCTTAAAGCAGTCACAGTTGTGCTGGATAGTTTCTGCTGTCATCATGCTGCGCATATCAGTTCTACCCGAGGGGTCGCCGATATATGCAGTACCGCCGCCGATTAATACTACAGGCTTATTTCCTGCCATTTGCAAACGTTTCATAAGGCAAAGCGCCATAAAATGACCTACATGTAAACTGTCAGCAGTCGGGTCAAAACCAATATAAAAAGTGGCTTTACCGTTGTTTACCATTTCTCTAATTTCTTTTTCGTCAGTAACCTGCGCTATAAGTCCGCGGGCTATAAGTTCTTCATAAATACCCATTTATTTTTTACTCCTATCAAGTAATTCCTTTGCAGAATTATATAAATTTTCAGTTATTTCTGTACCCGACATAATACGAGCAATCTCACTAATTTGTTGCTCATAATTAAGCGATTTAACATTTGTATACGTACGATCATTTGTAACATTTTTTTCTATAAGCAAATGATTTTTAGCGTATGCTGCTATTTGTGCTAGATGTGTAACACAAATAACTTGACGGCTGTTTGACACCTTTTGTAATTGTAAGCCAACCTTATCAGCTGCCCTACCACTAATTCCTGTGTCAATTTCATCGAAAATAAGTGTATCAACATCATCTTTATCAGCAAGAACGCTTTTAATAGCAAGCATTGTTCGCGATAGTTCACCACCGGAAGCAATTTTGTGAAGCGGTTTTACGTTCTCACCCGCATTAGCACTAATTAAAAACTCAACCGCATCACAACCATGGCGAGTATATCTATCACGGTTTACATTAATAACAAACTTAACATTTGGCATATGCAACTGACAAAGCACATCACTAACCTGTTTTGAAAAACGCTCAGCCGACAGTTTACGCGTAGCTGTTAATTTTTCACCTAAAGCAACAAGACGTTCAGTCGAAGCATCTAACTCAAGTGACAACTCCTCTATGCGCTTATCAGAACAAACAATTTGTTCAAGTTCCTTTTTCGCATTTTCAAGAAAGTCTATCATCTTTTGCTCATCATCGCCGTATTTTAACATAAGGCGCCTAAGTGTGTCAAGTCTTTCACGTAACTTTTCAGCATCTAAATCTCGGTACTCATCGCTTTGAGTTAAAGAGCGTATATCAGCACTTATTTCATAAAGTTTTCCTACTAAATCATCAAATTTTTCCGACAATGATGATAATTCATCATTTTTTGCTGATTCAATATGTTTTTGCGCGTTTCTTACAAGTGACATCGCACCATCAGTATTTTCACTACCATCAATACAATATGTTGCATCATTTAGCGCAGACATTGTTTTTTCAAAATTTTCAGCTATCGAAAGTTTTTTCTTGATTTCATCAATTTCGCCAGCCGAAATATCCGCATCTTCTAATTCTTTTATCTGATATTGTAAAATATCCATTCTGCGTTGTTTTTCGCCTTCGTCAGTTTCTTGAGAATTAAGTTCACGGCGAACATTATTAAAATGTTTAAACTCGTTATAATACTGAGTTAATTCTTCTTGATTTTCAGCAAGCATATCAAGATACAGATAATAATTATCCGGGTCTAATAATTTTTGATTATCATGCTGTCCATGAATATTAATAAGACTTTTAGAAATATTCTTGAGTATTGAAGTGGTTGCTGGTCTACCGTTAATTTTAATGCTTCCCCCGCTTAATGTAAGAGTTCTTGTAATAAGAATATTTCCATCATCAAGTTCAAAACCATTGTCAAATATGACTGATTTGGCCTCGTTTGATAAATCACAAAAAAGCGCAGAAACAACCGCTTTTTCACAACCCGCTCTTATCAAATCTTTTGATGTACGCTCACCTAAAACAGCATTTATTGCGTCAATTATTATTGATTTACCCGCACCAGTTTCACCAGTAAGCACATTAAAGCCTATTTCAAAATCAATATCTGTCTTTTCAATTACTGCAATATTTTCTATATGCAAAGATTTTATCATAATAAATACCTTACATCATTTTTTTAATTTCATTTGTAAGCTGAAGAGCCTCAGGTTCACTATGTGTAACAATGAAAATTGTATCATCTCCGGCAATTGTGCCAAGCATCATATCATTAAATATAGCATCAATAGCTACGCAAACACTTGAAGCCATACCAGAAACGCATTTAACAACTACATCATTAATTGCATAATCAACACTTGTTGTATAACGCGCTACAATTTCACGATAATGCGAATAAGCCTGTTTATCTGTATCATGATATTCATTGCTTACATAGCAATAATTACCTGCCGCATCATGACCTTTAATTAATCGCAATTCTTTAATATCACGCGAAACAGTAGATTGTGTTACTTTAAATCCTGCCGCAAGTAAAAAGTTTTGAATATCATCCTGAGTAAGAACAATATTGTTTGCTATGATTTCAAGTATTTTTTGCTGTCTTTTTCTTTTCATTACTATTTACTGCTCCTTGCATCTCTAAATTTTAACGAAAGTGTTTTATAAAAGGAACGTTCATTAATACGTACAAGTTTAACTATATTTTTGGACTGAGTTATATAAATTTCAGTATAAGGCTTAACACCTGTCACCTTTCTTCCATCAACTGACAAATAAATATCTGTGCGTTTTTTAGAAAACGCTTTAAGTTTTATTTGCTTTTCAGCACCAATTAAAATTGGCTTTGCTGCAAGTGAATGTGAACAAATAGGAGTAAGACATACACATTTCATCGATGGATCTATAACAGGACCACCTGCTGACATTGAATAAGCTGTGGATCCTGTCGGTGTAGCAGCAATAAGTCCATCAGCATGATATGTTATAACATCTCCACCATCGACCGAAGCAGTAACATCAATTATACGCGAAAGATACCCACTACTTATTACAGCATCATTAAGTGCCTCGTATTCGCCAATAATATTACCATTTTCTTTAATAGTAATATTTAACATCATACGTTCTTCTATTGTATATTCACCTGTACTTAACTTTGAAAGCAAATTATATTCATTTTGCTCGATATTGGCAAGATAACCTACCCTACCAGCATTTATACCTAAAACGGCTTTGCCATCTTGTGCTGCGCGTTTAGCAAAACGAATAATAGTTCCATCGCCACCAATAGTTATTATAACATCAGCTATTTTATAAAGCTCATCAATCGGGGCGTGTTCATAGCCTGCACAACAAATATCATCCGGCAAGAAAGCTTTGATACCACACTCTTTCAAAAAAGCCGCCATTTTTTCAACTGTTTCAGATGAACCGCGTTTATCAAGATTTGGCATTACAGCTACTATCATTACACACCCTCCTTTAAAGCGTTATAAGATGCATCAACAACATCAATTGCATTATAATCAGCAACTGACGGATTATCAGTCTTTTCAATATAACATAAGTATTCAATATTACCTTCAGGCCCTTTAATTGGTGAAAAATCAAGACCCAAAAGTGAAAACTTATTTTCTTTTACAATGTTGATAATTTTTTCAATTACAGCGATATGAACAGACTTGTCACGAACAACACCTTTTTTACCAACGTCAATATTACCTGCTTCAAACTGTGGTTTTATAAGGCAAACTGCTCTACCACCATCACGCAATAATGTGCGCATAACAGGTATTATAAGTGATAAAGATATAAAAGATACATCTACCGAAGCAAAATCCAATTCATCCGGCACTTGCTCACGAGTTACATATCTAAAATTAGTACGTTCAAGATTGATAACACGTTCATCTGTGCGTAATTTCCACGCAAGTTGTCCGTAACCAACATCAATCGAATAAACCTTTTTAGCACCATTTTGAAGCATACAATCGGTAAATCCACCTGTCGAAGCGCCAATATCAGCACAAACACAATTATCAAGTGAAATTGTAAAACTCTTCATAGCTTTTTCGAGTTTTAGTCCACCACGACTTACATATTTGAGTGTTTCACCACGTACTTCAATATTGTCATCAGGCTTTACAGTATCGCCCGCTTTATCACATTTTTGATTATTAACATAAACAATGCCCGACATAATTATTGCCTTGGCTTTTTCACGACTTTCTGCAAAACCACGTGACACTAATGCACAATCTAATCTTTCTTTTCCCATTATTTACCTACTATTTCAATCATTGACTCACTGTCAAGTTTGTATTTTTTTAGCGCTGATTTTATAGTCGAAGCGCCAACAAATTCGTTGTTTATTGCATTAACGCTATACTTTCCAACAAAACCTTTTTCAAGCAAATCACAAGCAATATGCTCGACAATACCGCCAGATTGTACGCCCTCTTCAAAGAAATAAATCTCTTCATATTTTAAAAGTAAATCGAAAATTTCTTCGTTAATAGGATATACCTTATTAAGTTTTATCACATCGGTATTTTCTAGTGATTTATACGCTTCAACTGCTTCTGAAAAAATTCTACCATAAGTAACAATTACCTTTTTACCACCATTTGACAAAAGAGTATAATCACCGGTAATCTCACTATCAAAATTATTATTTTCAACGCCACGAGGATAACGTATTACACATAGTTCATCTTTACCAGCTGTATCATTAATTAGTTCTTTCAATTCATCATAATAACAAGGTGAATAGATATTAACATTTGGAATTGTTGATAAATAAGCAACATCAAAAACACCCTGATGACTTTCGCCATCATCACCAACTATACCAGCGCGATCAACAAGTAACTTTATCGGCACATTAGCAATAGCGGCATCATGCAGAACTTGATCATAACCGCGCTGTAAAAATGTTGAGTAAACAGCAAAGAAAGGAACAACACCACCCGCAGCCATTCCAGCTGCAAAAGTTACAGCGTGTTGCTCGGCTATTCCTACATCAAAAAATCTTGACTTATATTTTGCCGCAAAATCTTGAAGCCCTGTGCCTTCGGTCATTGCAGCAGTGATAGCGCAAATATTTTTGTTTTTTGCAGCCAAATCACACAACGTTTCACCCGCAATATCGGAATATGTTTTTACTTGCGAATCGTTCTTACCCTTGCAAATATCAAATGATGACACACCATGGTAATCTTTTGGTTTGTTTTCAGCATAAGAATATCCCTTACCTTTAGTGGTAACAACGTGTACAAGTGTAGGTCTGTTATAGCTTTTAGCAATGGTAAACAATCTTTCCATTGCCTCAATATCATGACCATTTACAGGTCCTAAGTAATTGAAACCTAGACTAGTGAAAATGTTATTCTTATAAACAAAACTTTTAAAAGACTCTTTTATAGAAAAAATAAAGTTGTAAATTAGACTTCCTATTAGTGGTATTTTAAGCAAAAATGCGCTCACAGCAAATTTTATTTTGTGATATCCTTTACGATTGCGCATTTTTGTAAAAGCACGTGGCATAGCTCCGACATTTTTTGAAATGGACATTTTGTTATCGTTTAGTACAACGATAAAATTACCCTTCTTGCCGCCTGCATTATTAAGTGCTTCATAAGCCATACCACCTGTCATAGCGCCATCACCAATAACAGCAATAGCAGTACCCCCATCAAGCATAGACTTTGCCTTATAAATACCATACGCTGCAGAAATTGAATTACTACTATGACCTGTTACAAAAGGATCATGTTCACTCTCGCTAGGGCGCATAAATCCAGATATTCCACCCTCTTGACGAAGTGTAGAAAATCTTTCAAAACGACCTGTAAGCAACTTATGAGCATAAGATTGATGTCCTACATCGAATATAATAGCATCTTTTGGAGAAGAAAAAACGCGATGCAAAGCAACGGTGAGTTCAACAGCACCTAAACTAGATGCTAAATGACCACCGTTTTTAGAAACAACATCAATAATTTCGCTACGTATTTCATTACATAACAAATCTATTTCACTATTATCTAATTTTTTTACATCATCCACAAAATTGATATTATTTAAAATTTTATATTCCAAAAATAAAACTTCCCCAAAAATTAATAATTACGTTCAAGCAAATATGCAGCTAGCATCTTTAAGTTAGCGGTTTCTCCATCAAAATGTTCTAAACATTCATAAGCCTCATCAGTATATTTTTTTGCAAGTTCTCGGCAATACTCAACACCGAGTCTTACAGCAATTGTATCTTTATTATTCTTTTCATCACTACCAACCGGTTTACCTAATGTTTTTGCATCACCAACGCTATCTAATATATCATCAATGATTTGAAAGGCAATCCCCACTTTTTCGCCAAAGGTTTCAGCAATTTTTACATGTTCATCATCTGCACCAGCAAGAATACTACCGATAGCACATGCTGTTTTTAGCAATGCACCTGTTTTAAGGCGATACATCTCATACAAAACATCATCATCGGCATTTGAATTATCAGCCATATCAATTACCTGACCGCCAATCATTCCACCAACGCCAGCACATGCCGCTAAATGAGACATTGCTTTTACTATACGTTCAGTTGGTATGCCTAATGTTTTTGAAGCAACGTTAAAAGCCTCTGTCAATAGTGCATCACCACAAAGCAAAGCGGTGCTCTCGCCAAAGGCTTTGTGACAAGATGGTTTACCGCGGCGCATATCATCATTATCCATACA
>JAZRKK010000031.1:0-18024 GCA_045646305.1 Acutalibacteraceae bacterium | reverse complement strand
GTAAAAAAACTGCTCAAAAACTAAATCAAAGCGGAATTTTTACTGTGGGTGATATTACTAAATGTGATGATTCGATGCTTTTACGATTGCTTGGTAAAGCTGGAATGCAGTTAAAAAATTATGCCTTGGGTGAAGATAATTCTCCTGTTGTGCCACAAAGTAAAGATGATGTTCCTAAAAGTATAGGTCGTACAATAACTCCACCGCAAGATATAATGACCTCGGATGATGTATGGAAAATTTATATTAGCATAGCAGAAGAAATATCTGAGATTTTGCACCAAAAAAATTTGTACGCCTCAACTATTCAGGTTCATACTCGTGATACGAATTTAAAAATCAAGGAATATTCTCATACGCTTAATAATCCACTTAATACATCAATTTTGATGGCACGTGAGGCTATGAAGATTTTTGAAAAAAATTATACTTGGGATTTGCCACTTCGCTCGGTTGGGTTTAGGGTGACAAATTTAAAAAGTGATAATGTTGCGTTTCAAACCGATATTTTTGGTGAACAAGGTTTTGATGAAAAACAAGAAATTATTGAAAACTCTATTTTAAAAGTTCGGAAAAAATTCGGTAATAGCAGCCTAAAAAGAGCAACAAATTGTGATGAAAAGTAAAACAAGCCACCTGTTACGGTGGCTTGTTTTTTAATATGTTTCTATATATAATCCGCTCAGGTTTTCTATATAACTAATAGTGTTTGAAAAACTTCGGTCGATATTAAGTGAAAAATAATAACTACGATAATTTACATTATTTGTAAATTCTAGTGAAAATTGTCCGTTTTCATCGTTAAATGTAGTATAGAAATACACGTTTGTAAGATTTTGCACATCGCTCCAATAAGCAGCTAAAAGTTCATCACAATCAAATTGCGTGATATATCCTTTTTTGTTAACATCTTTATTTAAAGGGTTTTCGTAGCGTAATTCTATATATTGATATTCTTCCGGAGAATGAGAAATTTCTTTTTTCAAAGAATTCAATCGTTCTTCACTTTTGTATAAGCTAAGTAGCTCTTCATGCACAGCTTCCACTGGCACGCAAAAACTACGTTTTAGTGAGGAACCACCTTTAATAGCGTAGTCGAATTTTATGGTAATAAATTGCTCTTCCTCAGAATAATCAACATCCTTTATACCGAATTTGATAGCTTTTTCATGTAGCTTTGTTATATCATCAAGATCCGTAAATGTTACATATTCACCTAGAAAATAAACTTCTACTTCTTTAACAGAATTTGCGTTTGGTATTCTTTTGGAGTAACCAAATCCACCTGTAAGGCCTGATATCATAACAGCCAATATTGTTAAAATCGCTATGCCACCCATAATTGTAGCGCGAGAAACACCTTTGAATCCACGATTTGTAATAAGACCATAGATAATACAGGTTAACAGAGCTCCTATTATTGCAAATAGCCAGAAAATAACCGAAGTTATATCATTGTCAAATATCGAGCCTAAGAAATATCCACCACATATTCCCGCTAGTATACTGCAGAAAAAGTACATAAATTTATAAGCGTATGCATTTCCGCCTTTTTCGGCTTTGCGGCGATTATAAAGCAATACGGAAGCCAAAGTAAATCCTGCAATATAAATAATGCTTAATATCCAAAATTTTATAGATTTATACTGAAAGCAAAAATAGGGTAATGAAAGATGATAAAGCATCTGCTCGGAACTTCCTGTATATCCTAAAAGTGTTTCGGATAGAATATTGTCAAATATTAATGCTATAAAAACAGATGCAAGATTTACGCCTATAAAGGATAATGATAAGTCAAATGCACTTCCTGCGCACACTACAAATAATAGTGAAAAAGATGACCAAATAAGTGCGATGACAAATGTAATCGCAAGATAATAAAGTAATGTCGAAAAGTTGCCTATCCAAGGGTTAAATATCATCATAAATATATAGCATATACTGCTTAATATAATTGGGATGAATGATGAAATTATGCCTGAAATCATTCGTGAAAGTAGAAGCTCAGTACGTGTCAACGGAAAAGCATGAAAAACATCACTTGAGCTTTTTTTATAAAGAAAAGAAAAATTAAGAAAGTTAAACAATAGCACAAACAACGCCGAAGAAATCATTGCTATATATCCAAAATATTTAGAGTATTCGGCGGCTGTTGTTCCGTAAGTTTGGTTTGCGGTATAGCTGTTTTCGTACATTGATTCAAAATTTACAATGTAACTGCCAGGGCAGTAAATAAGTGCCAATATGCAAAGGACTATTATGATGCCTATATTTTTGCGAATCGTAAAGGTAATCATATTCCAAAATGGATTTATTTTACGAGAGGATGTTTTTAACGTCATATCCTACTACCTCCAATTCATAAATAAATACTTCTTCTAGCGTGGGTTCTATACACTCGGCATAAAGTGGGTTTAGAGACTTAATGTATTGCATAATCTCATTTTCATCACCCTTAACTACAAGTGATAAAAGCGAACCTGTGCGCTCACATTTCATAATGTGAATCGAGTTGAACACCGACATATCGGGCACTTCACTAAACGCTACTTGAACTTTATGCATATTACCGCGAAGTGATTCAATACTGCCATTTGAAATTATTTTGCCATCATGAATAACGCAAACTCGATCACAAACATTTTCAAGTTCGCGTAAATTATGTGAAGCAATAATTGCTGTCATATTACGCTTTTCTACACTGTCCATAACTATATTTGCAAGAACACGGCGCATTACAACATCAAGTCCATCAAATGCTTCATCCATTAAAAGATAACGCGGATTAGTAGACAAAGCGAGTATTAACGCTGCTTGGCGTTGCATACCTTTTGAAAATGTGGAAAGTCGAGCCTTTTGGTTAAGAGGGAAAACTGTTAACAAATGATTGTAAGTTTCATAATCGAAATTAGGATACATATTGCTGTAAAGATCGGCCATCTCTTTTAAATCCGATTGTGGTAAAAAGTATGGAGTATCACCTAAAAAAGCAATTTGTGATTTGATTTGTGGATTGTTGAAACTGCGTTCACCAGCTACTGTGATTTCTCCACCATCTTCCATATAAATACCACTTATAAGGCGTAAAAGGGTAGATTTTCCTGAACCATTAGATCCAACAAGTCCGTACACACAACCCTCAGGTATTGTAAGGGTTATACTGTCTAAAGCGACTGTATTATCAAACTTTTTTGTAAGAGCTTTTGCAATAATCATTGAGCAGTTTCCTCCTTTGTGGTAGTTTCTTTAACAAGTTTTATCATTTCATCAACTGTTAGTCCTAATTCATTAGCGTGTTGAATAGCGGCAATAAAATCCTGCTTAGCGGATTTTAAAATAGCGTTTGCAGCATTGTCATCATCTGATACAAAAGAGCCTTTGCCTTTTACTGAGTAGATAATTCCACCTAATTCAAGCATAGTATACGATTTTTGAACAGTATTAGGATTTACTGAGAATTTAGATGCAAGAGAACGAACACTAGGTAGTTGATCTCCGCTTTTTATTACGCCAAGTGCCTTAAGCTTTATAAAACCATTTACGATTTGATCGCATATAGGCACACCACTTTTAAAATCTAATTGAAACATTCCACACCTCCTGAGGTTTATTAACTGTACTATGTCGATTAGTACAGTTATAATATAACACAGCTTATTGTTTTTGTCAATGGTTAAAAAATTAAAAATCAGCACCTACTGTATTTTAGTAGGTGCTGATTTGTTTTGTTTTTTTAAATTAATCCTTCCATAAGTCCTGTTTCGGTAAAGCAGTTGTTATTAAAACGTAATGTTTTGATTTCGTATGCACCGAAGTTAATGTCGGTTTGAATATTATAGAAACTCAATTTACAACTTTGAGTGCTATTGGTAGGATTGAATAATCTAATTATATATCCATTACCACAGTCAGCCTTTTTAAATGCGTTAATTGTTATTGTGTTAGTATCTAAGAGTTTAAGTGGTGAATTAGGTATAGTACCAACACCGGTAGGATAGAAGGAAAGAGCCATAGGTTTCATGTTAAACTGCTGAGCTTTTCTTGCTGCAAATGGTTGTATATCATTTGCGTTACCTACACTGAACAAGAAACTAAAGTCACGTTCACCCTGTTCGATGTAAGGCATATATCTATCCTGTGGCATAACAACTCTATCATTAACAGGATGCGCGCAATATGAAGCAGAACGTAAAAGTGTGTATTTTAAGTTACCAGATTTACTATCGAAGCAAGAACCATAAATTCCGTTATTGATTGCAAGAAGGCTATGATTATTGTCAGATACGGTAATGAATTTTTGTGATACGTTTTCTTCAAAATCATCTTTGAGTTTTTCTTCACCGTAAGGTTGTTCGCCAACACAAATGCTGTTTTTAAGTGATGTAGGAATATCAAGGCGGAGTAGTCGTTGCTTTTCGCCCCAATTTACGCGAATATCAAGTTTTAAATCTCCACTTTCGCCTAAAATATATTTAAGTATAGCGTATGAATTTTTATATCCAAATACAGCTTCAACTGTGGTTTGGACATCACCATCTTCTATAATATGTACTGATGGGATTTCGTTTTCAAGATACAAAAATTCCTTAGCTTCAGCGGGAGTTAAAAGTTTAAACTCGCCAAGTTTTTCTTTGAAGGCTGTTACCATCATACCCCATGGATCAAAGTCATCATTGAATACTTCTAGTTTAAATGCGGAATTTTCAACGTAGTTTTTGCCATTTTTAACGTATTCATCAACAAGACCGGTTGAGGTGTTAATCTTAACGGTTGTGCCACCACGATTAAGAACAAAATATCCATTCTCTTGGGTTGCGTTAAATGCTGGACGTTCATCAAATGTTTTGAAAGCGCAATCAAAACGATTAAGTGACATAGGCGCAAGAGTAGCTCTAAATACAACACGTTTTCTCCAGTTTAGAGGTATTGTGCTGTACTCTTTTTCACATTGTGATGGAACTACTTCACCATTTTTGTCATAAACTATGGGTTTCATATAGTATAAGTTATGATCTTGGTCCCATAGATTAAATTCGCAGGCAATATCCTCGGTAATTTCATAAGGATAAGGGTTATATGCAAAAATCGGGATTTTATCGCTATCAGCCTTTTTCTGACCTGCCGCCAAAGCAAAAAATGCCTTTGCTTTAAGTCGGGTAAGAATTTCAATAGCATGGTCCATCATACGAATACCCATCTCTTCAGCTGGTTGAATAGAAGAGCCTGGAAGAACATCGTGGAATTCTACTGTCATGATGTCATACATAGCATCAGCGAGTTCTTTAATCGGATATTCCATAAGACCTTCGTTCGCTGCATGTGAACACATGATTTCAGTAAGATAATATATGTTTTCAGCAGCTCGATGCTTTTGTTTAACACGCACTTGTGAGGTGTAGCAACCAACGGCCCAACACCAAAGACTTTCTTTAAATTCGGGTAATTCGTGGTATTTAACTGTTTCGGCAAGATATTCTTCAGGAGTGGAGTGTATAAGTTCGATGTCTTTTGCTTTAAGTTCTTCTTTGAAATTAACAAGGTCATCAAGGTCTTTTTTAGATGGGCCACCACCGTGATTGCCAATACCCCAAAGTCTCATATTAATATCATTGTCTGGACATTTATTTATGGTATATCCTATGTATTCGGCCGCCTTGCCCTTTGGTGTGCTATACCAACCATCAGGGCGAATGCCAACGATTTTTGAACCATCATAACCTACCCAGGTATATTCGTCAGCAGGTAATGTTAAGAAACTTGGCATTGGTCGCATGTGTATATAGCCCTTGTATCCGCTTTTTGCCATAATTTGTACAAGACCACGGCTATGACCGAATGAGTCAAAGTTAATAGCTACTTCTGGCACTTTGCCAAATTTTTCTAAAAAGTATTTTCTACCGGTTAGCATTTGGCGAACAAAACTTTCACCTGAAGGCATATTACAGTCAGGTTGAACGTGCCAACCACCCATAATGTGCCACTTTCCTTTTTTAACAAGCTCTTGTATGCGGGTGAAAAGTGGTTTGTCAAATTGCTCTATCCAATCATAAAGCAACACTTCGTTATGACAAAAGATATAATCTTCGTATTGTTCGCAAAAGTCTGCTGCTATACGAAATGTTGAAAGCGCTTCGGCAGCGCCTTCCTCCCATTCCCATTGCCATATTGGGTCAAGATGGGCATTACAAATAATATAGGTTTTTTTAGCCATAGTTTTACATCTCCTTATTCTAGTGTATATTCAAAAGTTAAAGTTTCAATATTTGGGACACCTTTTATCATAATTGGGTAGGTGTTTTTTACCTTATCGCAGAGCGCAGATAATGATTTGAATTTTTCATCAACCTCAATAACTGCATCACAAATTTTTCTTGTGCCGACAATTTGTTTAAAACCTGCTTGGTTGTAAAATTTTATAACACCTTCGCTTGATGGTTTTAAAAAATATAAAACGTTACTTTCGGTTTGGGTTTGATTAAATAATTTGCTCATTAATCCTTGATGGCGAAAATCACTATGTGTTGTTACAGCGTATATATAATATGCCTTTGATTTTAAACCGTTATAATTTAAAGTACAGGGTATTTTAAAATACATGGCTGTTACAATATCATCAGCTTCTAATGTTTCGACATTTTCAAAAAAAAGGTCAAATAGCATTGTGTCAAATTCACGATCTTCACCAAAAGCTATGTTGTAAAGTTTTTCGCATTGTTCTCTTTTTGTCATAAAGATTCCTTTTTGGTACAAATATATTTTGGTAATAATATTTGGGGCTTATATGATAATTTTGATTTTCTTAAGCCTTCTATTCCTAAATCATCTTCTCGATTAATGTATTTATAATTTTGACAATTTCTAGCGGCAAATTCTCGGTTTATTACTGTATAAGCTGTTTCATAGCCGGAAATAGCTTTTTCAATATGAATATTATAAACGTGGTCATTTATTGCTGAGCCAAGTGTGAAAGCAACGACCCGATTATCAACGAATATAGCACCGCCTTTAAGATTTAAAAATTCCATATTGTTAAGCATAAGGCTGATGCCATTTTTTTCGGTTTTTAGCTCCTCATCAATATTGTTTCCGTATTGACTATACCAACTTTCGGCGCATTTCTTAACTTCGATAATATTATGCGGGTTTATATCTTCGTAATGCCAATTAAACTGCTTTGAAAAAGCAGAAATATGATTTCGCTTTGAATGATATTTTTTGCCTGAAAGGTTTATAAGATCTGATGAATTGTAAATATAGTCAAATTCATTTCGGCTTTCGTAAATATCGTATTTTTCGCTAAAAAGCATTTTAAATTGATTAAATCTATTGCCATCTTGAGCCCATATAACAGGCAACTTTTTAGTATGATTGATAATTTTTTCCATTCCTTTTTTAATGTCGCCAAAAGGTAGGGAATAGGTTTCTACATTGTCATCATACGATTTAAGAAATAGTGTGTTATCCTCTATACAATAGCAATTGTTATAAAGGGGCTGCCATATAAGCAAATTGATAAAACTGATTTCACATGTAAATTCATCTGAACTTTGTAAAAAAGGTAATAATTTTTCCTTGTCACAAAGTTCTATTTTCTTAAAATTCATTTATTTCCAATACCTTGTGTTTTTTTAAATAATACCACAAATTACTTCTAATATTCAACAATAAATTAACATATTTTAGTAGTGAACACGTTTATTAAGAGCAAAAATATGCAAAATTATGTGAACAATACATAAATAGATGGTTTAAAAAGCTTTTTTTTAAAAACAATTTATGCAAAACGCACAAAAAAACAGTCAAATATTGTTTTTAGTACCACTTGAAAAGCTATACTGAATAATGTATTATAATAATGTAAACAATAAACTTGAAAAAATATATCTTTTTACGGAGATGTTGTTATGACAAAATATACTATCACAGCCTTAAAAGAAATGCTGGAAAAAAAGCTTTCTCATAATTTTGGTGTTACACCAGAACAAGCTTCAGATGACATTTTTTACAAAGCTACGGTTCTTGTGCTTTTGGACATCATGAGCGAACGCAAGGCGCAATTTAAAAAGGCAGTTGATGATCAGGAAAGCAAAACCATTTACTATTTGAGTATGGAATTTTTGATGGGTCGCTCACTTAAAAATAACCTTTACAATCTTGACCTTACTGAAACTATGCGTAAGGCACTTAAAAGTTATAAAGTAAATCTTGATAATTTGTTTGAGTTAGAGCCTGATGCAGGTCTTGGTAACGGTGGCCTTGGTAGATTGGCGGCTTGTTTCCTTGATGGACTTTCTAGTAGTAGTTATTCAGCTATGGGTTACTGCATTAAATATGAACTCGGTATATTCCGTCAAAAATTAGTTGATGGTTGGCAGACAGAAATGCCTGATTTTTTGCTACCAGGTGGCGAGGTTTGGCTTGAGCCACGTCCACATTCTGCGGTAGATGTTCATTTTGATGGCTATATTGATGAATGGTGGGATAACAACTATCACCATGTAGAGCACAAAGATTATTTAAATGTTCGCGCTATGCCTTATGACCTTAAATGTGCTGGTAAAGATGGCAAGACAGTTAACGTTTTGCGACTTTGGAGCGCAGAGTGTCAAGACTTTGATATGTCAGCGTTTAGCCAAGGTGACTATGTAAGGGCTATTGAACAACGCGCATCAGCAGAAGCTATTTCAAAAATACTTTATCCTGAAGATAACCATCCCGAAGGTAAGTCGCTTCGCCTTCGCCAACAGTATTTCTTGGTATCTGCTTCAATTCAAGACATTCTTAATCGTCATATGCGTAGATATAACACTCTTGAAAACTTGCCTGATAAAGTCGCAATTCATATAAATGATACTCATCCAACACTTGCTATTCCTGAACTTATGAGATTACTTCTTGATGAGTGTGGTTATTCTTGGGAAAAGGCGTGGGATTTGGTTACACGTACAGTAGCGTATACTAACCATACAATTATGGCAGAGGCTCTCGAGTGTTGGCAAGTAAGTCTTTTCAAAGAAAGAATGCCTCGTATATATCAAATTGTTGAAGAAATTGATCGTAGATATCGTGAGGAAGTTATTTCAAAGACAGGTGATTTTGCTCTTGCTGAGCGTACTGCTATTATTTCTGGCGGCGTTGTACGTATGGCAAATCTTTGTGTTGCGGCATCTCATACAGTAAATGGTGTTTCAAAACTTCATAGTGATATTATTAAAGATGAGCTTTTTAATGATTATTATAAAATGACACCTGATAAGTTTACTAACGTTACAAATGGTATTGCTCATCGTAGATGGCTTTGCCAAGCTAACCCTGAACTTACCGCCTTTTTGAGTGAGCTTATTGGTGATGGATTTATTAAAGATGCGGCACAACTTGAAAAACTTATGGCTTTTGCTGATGATAAGACAGTTCTTAGCCGCCTTGCTGAAATAAAACTTGGCAATAAAGTTAGACTTGCTAATTATGTAAAGCAAAACATGGGTATTGTTATTGATCCAAATTCAGTAGTTGATATGCAGGTTAAGCGTTTACACGAATACAAGCGTCAGCACATGAATGCGCTTCATATTATTACTGATTATCTTTATCTTAAAAATAATCCAAACGCATCATTTACACCTAAGACTTATATATTTGGAGCTAAGGCAGCGCCAGGCTACTTGTTTGCTAAAGAGATAATTCAAATGATTTATAAATTGTCGGTTGTTATTAATAATGATCCTTTGGTACGTGATAAGTTAAAGATACTATTCCTTGAGGATTATCGAGTAACCTTGGCTGAACTTATGATACCAGCGGCCGAAATAAGTGAACAAATTTCACTCGCTTCTACAGAGGCTTCTGGTACCGGTAATATGAAATTTATGATGAATGGTGCGATTACCCTTGGTACCGAAGATGGCGCAAATGTTGAAATTCATTCAGCGGTTGGCGATGATAATATTATAATTTTCGGTATGCAAACACCTGAAGTTTTAAAAATTCAAAAAACTGGATATAATCCAATGCAGTATTATAACAACAATTCTGATTTACGCCATGCGTTGGATTTTATAGGCAAGGGTATTGATGGAAAACGTTTTGACAATATTTATAATACACTTAAAAATGTTGACCATTATATGGCACTTGCTGATTATGCTGATTATTGTGAAGCTCATAAAAAGGCAATTGAGCTTTATAATAATCCGGAAGTTTGGAACAAAATGTCACTTACCAATATCGCAAAATCAGGTATATTTGCAGCTGATCGTTCGATAAACGACTACGCAAAGAATATTTGGGGACTTGACAAAGTTAAATAATTTTTAAGGATGATAAATGTGAATTACTATCCGTATGATTCACGAAACAATTTATATCGTTCACATCTTGGAGCCGTACCCGCAGGTGAAAATCTGCGGATACGGCTGTTGTTGCATAAAGATGCTTGTGTGTATGATGCGTTTTTGCGCATAGTAAACGATGCTGATAACTCGTTTAGCGAAATAAAAATGATACCTACAAATGAGTGGTTGGGGGACTATCAGTTTTTTGATGGTAACATAACCTTAACACAAGGGCTTTTTTGGTATGATTTTCGTTATACAAGCGCTTATGGTGAATTTTTTGTTGTAAAAAGCAAATATGGGCTAGGCGTTGTATCGCAAAGTCTGGGTGAGCGTTTTCAACTTACAGTTTATGAAAAAGACTTTACGACACCTGATTGGTTAAAAGGTGGAATTATATATCAAATTTTTCCGGATCGTTTTTATAATTCGGGTGAGGTTAAAACTGAGGTGCCTTCTGACCGATTTTTAGTTACGGATTGGAATAAGCAACCTCAGTATCGCCAAAATAATGGCGCATGTTCTTTGGGCAATGATTATTATGGTGGTGATTTAAAAGGTATTGAACAAAAACTTTCATACCTTAAAGAGTTAGGTGTTAGTTGTATTTACCTCAATCCTATTTTTGAGGCGCATTCAAATCATCGATATAATACAGCAAATTACGAAAAAATTGATATGCTTTTAGGTGATGAAAAAGACCTTGTTAGTCTTTGTAAATCGGCTAAAAAAATTGGCATAAGGATTATACTTGATGGTGTTTTTTCGCATACAGGCGATGATAGTATTTATTTTAATCGTACTGGTCGATATGGTGATAATGGCGCATATCGCGACTATAATTCGCCATATCGCGAGTGGTTTAAATTTTACGATTATCCAAACGGATACGATGCTTGGTGGGGTGTAAAAACGCTTCCTGAAACTAATGAAGATAATGAAAACTTTGCTGATTATATTACGGGTGAAAAAGGAATTTTGCGTAAATATTTAAAACTTGGAGTTGATGGTTGGCGACTCGACGTAGCCGATGAATTGCCCGATAAGTTTTTAAATAAATTGCGACTTGCTGTAAAAAGCGAAAATCCCAACGCGTATATATTGGGTGAAGTTTGGGAAGATGCAAGCAACAAAATAAGTTATGGCGCTAGACGTAAATTTTTGCTAGGCAGCCAACTTGACAGCGTTATGAATTACCCATTCGCTAATGCTATACTCAATTTTATTAAGTATGGAGATGGGGAAGCACTTAGCGAAACAGTGCATTCACTACTCGAAAATTATCCTAAATGTTCGGTAGATACGCTTATGAATCACTTGGGTACCCACGATACTGCGCGTGTGCTTACTATGCTTGGTAAAAATGATAGTTTTGTTGGTGATCGCGCTTGGCAAGAGCAGCAAAAACTTTCACATCAAGAATATAATAATGGCATAAAAAGGCTTATGGCTGCGGCTGTTATACAGTATACTTTACCCGGTGTACCATCATTATATTATGGTGATGAAGCCGGTGTTCAGGGCTATGGCGACCCGTTTTGTAGGGCTACGTATCCATGGGGAAATGAAAATAGTGAACTTTTACAGTTTTATAAAAATTTGGGTACTGTTCGCAAAAATTGCAAAGCATTTAAAGATGGTGATTTTTATACTGTTTTTGCCAATGATAATGCAATCGCATACACTCGTAATGGTGAAAATAAAAAGGCATTTATTGCGGTGAATCGGGGTTGTGAAACTATTAGTATAGAAATACCAAACGAATTTAAAACAGGCGTAAAAGTATTTGGCAAACCAACATACAATAATAGTGTTGAATTAGCTGAAAATGAATATACTATTATATACAAATAAATTTAAAGCCTCTAATTTTAGAGGCTTTAAATTTTACTTGACTTTTTAGATTTTATAATGTAGAATAACTAAAGTTTAATAAATATGCGGGTGTGGCGGAATTGGCAGACGCGCTAGCCTTAGGAGCTAGTGTCACCGATGTGCAGGTTCAAGTCCTGTCACCCGCACCAAAATTTTGACCGAATTTTGAGGTTTCACCTCCACTTTCGGTCATTTTTTAATATCTTTTTAGATATTTTGGCGCCACTTTTGAGAAAATCGTTTTTTACGACCACATAATCAAATGTGGCCTAAAATTATTCCCTTTTCTTTATTCACTGTGATTCAAATTTTGAGGATGCAACGAATAACCGCCACGGATTTCTCCGTGGCGGTGCGTTTTTACTTTTGCCTTACGCCGTTCCGGCCTTGAGTTGTTCTTTCTCAGCGGCAATTTCAGCATTCTTCTGTGAAATCATTAACGCAATTATTTTTTAAAAAACAAACAAGAAAAATATCTATCTTTAATTTTATTGTATAGTTTTTTCATCTTTAATAAATTTTTCTTTTATACTATTTGTGGAATTCTCATTACTATAATTACCACATCTTTTTATGGCAGTTGCCACCAATTTCGCAAAGAATTTAACACCCTCATCATTTGGATGAATCATATCCTCGCTTAAATATTTCTCTTTTTCAGGATGAATCTCAGAAAACAAATCGTTAATAATAATATTCTCACCATCAAAGGCATCAAGAATTGCATTATTATATTTAATAATATCAGCGTTTTTGTGTGATGGTGGCATAGGACCTGATAAATGTTCCTTTTCATCACTTACAGGAGTTGTTGTTGCGAATATTATTTTCGCGCCGGTTTTCTTCAGTTCTCTTAAAATATTTTTCATATTTTTTGCATATTCATCAAGTCCTATGAAGCAACCGTCCTCATGATATAAAATAGCAGTATCCCAAAGTCCAGCATTAAAGTGAATTATATCAGGAGTAGGGAATTCGTTTAACCAAAACCGTAAGGAATTCAAGACATATGAAGAAAATCTGCAATTTTCCGCAGGAGCGAATACTTCATAGTTTTCACCGAGTTGTGATATGACTTCTTTCTGATAAAACATTCTTATAGAATCGCCAATTAGCAAAACCTTCATGTCCTTCACCTCACATATTTCCACTTTTATCTATGGAAACCACCTTTATATATTTTAATGCTTTTTCGTTCTTAATAGATGTAGCAACTGTTGATGCGATTTGATTTTCAACGGATGGTATAAAATCTTGCTCATTTGAAGTAAATACTCTGTAATAACAGTGGTTTTTATCCTCAACCGCATTCCATTTAATTAAACCGCCATCAATTTCAACACCATCAGCATAAACGCTTTCTTCTTTTAAAATGTAATCGGTTGTAAAATAGGTAACGCTCTCTGGTTTAAGCGTATATATAGGTTTATCTTTACTTATAATTGCAGTATAATCTTGCAAATCAGCAAATTCGTTATATGGCGGATTATTTGCATCGTATTCATAAACCCTTATGTCGTCATCAAATAAAGATGTGTCAAGTGAAATTTCAGTGGATTCCTTGTTTCTGTTAACAATTCCAACAGTTACAGTTTTATTGCGGTTGAAAATTCCGCAAGCCCGCAAATTTTTATCAGAACATTCTATATCTAAAACTTTTGAATTTCTTTTGAAAAACTTTGTAAGCAGACCTATACACCAATAATGATATCTTGCTTTATAATCACCATTTTCATCATCCCATTTAAGGAATCCCCATTTGTTGTATTTAGAATCAGCGGTAGTGCTAAAAAATCTTTCAGCTTCTCCCCATTTGCGTGCATATTCATCGTCTCCGGATGAGTATGCACAACTATACGGATCAGGATGATCAACATAAGACCAATATGCAAGAGCAAATATTCCGGCGTTGATAGCCGAAAAAGCCATTTCAGTAAGCATTAGCCCACAATACGCCTGCTCGTGATTATCAGCAAAATAGCGATTAGTATCAATTACTGTTCCTTTATTAAAGGTTAATTGTCCTGCATTCTTTTGTATACCTATTTCACCGAGAATTACTCGCTTGCCGAAACATTTAATAGACTTGTCTACCACTTCTTTGCATTTTTCACCGAAGAAATCATAAAATTCCAAATTGTATATATCATGTTCTCGCTCATAGATATGTAAACAAAAATCTTCACTTATACTTGGCATATTTTTTATAGCATAATCTATCGTGTCCCAATAAACATACTCGGATGCATCGGTAGCAAGAAGTCCTATCGGCAGGTTTCGTTTTTGAAATGCAGAGAAAAGACCTTCGTGATATTTTTTAAATAATGGTAAATCTTTAAGTAAAACACCCCACATCACACAGGACATCTCATTAGAAAAACAATAGTAACGAATATGTTTCACATTTTTCTCATTATACAGGTAATCAAGTCTCTCGGCGACATCTTCACAGTATTTATGTATTTCTTCATCCGAAAAATGTTTTTTTCCCATTCCTGGTGTAAGATACATAGGCGTATCAGTCCACTTTTGCATCTTTTCATAGTATTCTGCAAATTCATCCATTGCCTCTTTTGTCCAATCAGAAAATCCTGCAAAAGTACGCATGAATCCTGGGGAGGTTTCGCGATAGCATTTGCAAATGTACTGATTGAAATGCTCATCGTCAATTATGTGATACATTGTTGCATCATTGTTATGGAAACCTGCACCACCAAAAGTATGAGCAAACTCATGTTTTTTAACTTTAATTTTTTTCAAAACATAACCTCCTAATTATTCAATTTCATAATATAACCTTAATTACCAATTGTATTATATCACACTCAATCTTTTGTGTTAAGTTATAATATTAACGTTTAACATGATTATATTGACTATTTTATTCAACGTGATATAATATATACTGTTTATGGAGGCGGAAAAGAATGTTCAATATATACTCACCACATGTTTTACAATGTATGCGTTTTAAACACGTAAGTGACTCAAAAGCAAGTGCAAGAACCGTTATGGATTATGAGTTTGATTTTTGCATTAATTGCGATCGCGAAATGTGGATTGAAGATAGAAAATATAAAATGGAACCAGGTAGTTTTTCCATACGCAAGCCCGGGCAAAAAGTCTGTTCTATCGGTGTTTATGATTGCTATATGCTAACCCTTGATTTTTCTAAACACCAATCAACTTCCAATTACTCAAGAAATACTGCCACTCAGTTGCAGAAGGATTTTGACTCTAATATTTGGGATGTATTACCTTCTGTTTTCAAGCCTTTACATTTTGATGATTATATTAAAATATTTGAAGAACTTCTTTCTATAAACGAAGTTGACATTAACCAAAACAAAAAAACAGGATTACTTATTAATGAACTGTTACATCTTTTGATTTCTGATGCTTTCCATCTGGATTCTCATTTTAAAAGCATTCCTAATACACCTATTGACAAAGTTTGTACTTACATTAAAAATCATTACCGCGAAGAAATAAAATTAGATGAATTAGCATCAGTTGCGCACCTAAATAAAAATTATCTAATAAGACAATTCAAAAAAAAATTTGGACTATCGCCAATTTCATATTTAATAAACATCCGAATGGAACATGCAAAAAAGTTTTTGGTGGAAACTGACCTTCCTATCAAAGTCATAGCTTCAAATTGCGGGTATAACGATCCAACTTTTTTTAACTCATATTTCAGGAAACGTTTTTCTGTCACGCCTGTTACATACAGGCTTTCGCATCAAAATATATCTAACGATGGATAAAACTAACCTTATAACAATTTTCTTCAACATGATGTTTCAATTTCAGTTGATATAAAATATTACTAAAAACAACAACCCCTATGACGAATCCAAAATGTCATAGGGGTTTAATCTTTAAATTCTAAAAAGTGCCATATTGTCTTTTGTCTTTTATTCTTCACCTTTGAAACAAGCCTCAATAACCTTGTCTGCTAAAATCTTTGAACCCACTGAACCAAAATGTACACAGTCTAAATAAATGGATTTATCAAAAGATTTTGACAGTGTATACAAATCGTTCACTTCGACACCAAGTTCATTCATAACAGTTATTGCAATTTCATTGTATCGCTCTATGTCACTGTTGCAACGAAAAAAGTCATGATTCGCCGTTGACGATGCTCCAAGCATTACAAAACTCAAGGAATTTCTTTTTGCTTTCACACGAAAGATTCTCTGTGAGATAGTCTTCATTCAGCATCAACATTTCCATTTGTTTTTGCACTGTCTTATTCTGTTTTGTGCTACGAGCCTGAAGGTCAAGGTTGCCGTAATAAAATTCTTCTATAAATTTTAACATCAGTATTTTCTCCTTCTTTTTGTATATACAACTCATCTTGTATATACATTTTATTTCATTGTTTTTGGAAACACCAATGTGCCGATTTGATATGGTTTGAATATATGTGTGAAAGTCGGTCGTTTTAGAGTTTTTCTTTCGAATCCGTTAAGAACAACCGCACCAGTTACCGAACTAAACATTTATGTTTAGTTCGGTAATTTTTTGCTCAAAAAAACAAGACAGCTAAAAAGCTGTCTTGTTTTATACTTTTTATTCTTCGCCGTTTGCTACTGCAGCTTCAGCTTCAGCTTGTAGGCTTTCATCGTAAGAAAGAATTGGTTTTACATCCTTATTCTTAACTTTACGATCGATGTAGTTCTTTGTAATCTTCATCACAAGTGGTAACATAACAAGAACACCAATAAGGTTAGGAATCATCATAAGACCATTAAATGTGTCTGAAATATCCCAAGCGAGTGATGAAGTAAGAACAGCACCAAAGATAATTGTGCAAACGTGGATAATACGGAAGATAATGGTTGTCTTTGCGCCAAAGAGGTATTCCCATGCTTTTGAACCATAGTGTGACCAACCAAGAACGGTAGTAAACGCGAACAAGAACATAGCAATAGCAACAAAGCGCTGACCGATATTTGCCCAACCAAACACCTCGTTAAATGCGCCACCTACGAGTGTAGCATCACTAAGGCCTTCGGCAACCTCACCTGTAACAACGTTAAATACGCCACCTTTTAGACCACCAGATGTAAGAACAACAAGTGCAGTCATTGTACAAACGATCATTGTGTCGGCAAATACTTCAAATATACCCCACATACCTTGTTTAACAGGTTCTTTAATGCTTGAGTTAGAGTGAACCATAACTGATGAACCAAGACCTGCTTCGTTTGAGAAAACGCCACGCTTAAAGCCGTTTGTCATAGCAATAATAACGCCACCGATACCGCCACCAACGAAAGCTTCTGGTTTGAATGCGTTAACAAAAATTGCCTTGAATGCAGGAATGATAGCATCATAGTTTATACCAATAATAACGAGTGAGCCTAATACAAAAAGAACAACCATGAAAGGAACAATCTTTTCAGCAACGTTAGCGATACGCTTAACACCACCGAGTGTAATAACAGCAGTAAGAGCCATAATGATTGCGCCTAGAATAAGTTCGTAAAGTGAAACATCGCCAAAAATAGTGATGCTTGAAAGTGCATTTACATCAAATGCAGCAGATACATTGGCAACAATTTTGTTTACCTGACCCATGCTACCAATACCGAAGGAAGCGAGCATTGCAAAGATACAGAAAAGAACCGCGAGAACCTTTCCGATGTACTTCATTCCCTTCTTTTTGCCCAAACCATCGGCAAGATAGTACATCGCACCGCCGGACCACTCGCCTTTTTCATTCTTACGGCGATAGTAGATACCGAGAACATTCTCCGCATAGTTCGTCAAGTCGGAGGCCAAGCGGTCTTAGGAAGACAATTAA